>CAMWUB010000001.1 GCA_947177345.1 uncultured Ruminococcus sp.
TCTATATTTCTCACTCTCATCTATTACTTAAACGTCTATGAGAACAAATTCTTAAAGTTATTCCGTTTCTTAGAAAAATTAAGAATAGGTTAAAAGAAACTGAGCCTGATTACAGGAATATTTCAATGTATCTTGATGACTGCGAAAAAGCAAAGAATTACGACGGGAACATAGTTACATCGCATTCAAGGTTTCTATACATGAGTCTTGAAAAGTATACTGATTATCATATAATAATTGATGAAGATATAATGCGTACTTTACTTGACATTGAGTCGGTTTCAATAAATAAATTGATTCAGTTTAAGAAAACGTTGAATCTGCCTGCTTCTGTTGTTTCAAAGATAGATTTTCTCTGTGATTGCAGAACGTCAGGAGAAAAGAAGTATGTCTGTTGTAAGCGTATAGGCAGTTTGGAGGGTATGTTTAGTGAGGTAACAGACTTAAATAAGGTCGATGTGAATCTGTATGGTTTGTTGCAGTCGGAATGTTTTGCAGTCGATGATGAAAATGTATATTTTCTTGATGAGAAGTTTCTGCCCGAAGTGAAGATGATTATTATGTCGGCTACGGTTGATTCTACGTTGTATCAGATGTTGTATAGTCGCCGAAAAATTCACTTTTATGAGTGCCGGAAAGCTAAGTATATGGGTAAAGTCATTCAGTATACGGATTACTCATACAGCAGATTTTTCTTCAACGAAAATGAAAAAATAATAGACGAACTTAGGAAACGGACAGAAAATCAGGTGGTTATAACTCTTAGCTGCATAGAAGATAAGTTTAACACGAAGTATCATTTTGGCAACGTTGAAGGTCTGAATGACAACAGGGGAAAGGATATTGCGGTTATCGGACTTCCTAATCTGAACAACGTGGTCTATGGTCTGTACGCAATGAGAATGGGTTATGTTGGCAATGTTCATATGTGCTGCCGAAGAATAAAATACAATAATTGCGACTTCCGGCTTAACACTTTTGAGGACAAGATTATCCATAGAATACAACTATGGTTACTGTCATCGCAATTGGAGCAGGCGGTCGGCAGAGCAAGATTATTAAGAGAAAATTGCGTGGTCACAGTATTTTCTGGATTTCCTGTTGAGCAGGCTGAATTTTATAATACATATGATGACTAAGTTTCAGCTTTGTAAAAATAGCCAGATAATTTAGTTAAATATATAGCAGGCATTAATGAGCAGACAAAACAATTAATTTATAATGATTATTTTAAAAGCGTTGCAACATATCAATAAAAAATAATTGAAAATAAACAAAAATCCAGGAGGGGATATTATGGCAGAAAACAATGAGATTATGAAGTTTGAAGAGGTTATGGAGTATCTGAACATCGGTAAAAGTACACTTTATAACCTGCTCCGAAGTGGTAAGATTAAGTCTTTCAAGATAGGCAAGGTATGGAAAATTCCGAGAAGTGCTGTTGAGGAATATGTTAGAAAGTCTATGAACTAAAAAAAGTCCCGGTCGGAATTCCGACCGGGATTATTCTTTGATAATTAGTTTGCATTAAATTTATTTTATAGCTATTCTAATAAGAGCTATAGGAACATAAAACAGCATACCGAATTTATACTATGCTTGAACTGAGATGTCGAAGCTGATATTTTAAGTCTTAAAAATATCAGAAAAAAAGAGAGACTTACTGCTATACTTGGTGGCAGAGACTATCAGAAGTACGATTCCAGGGCTGGAATTAATATAGAAGAAATTCCATATCAGTTAAATGATATAAACAGTAATGTTCTGGAATTGATTAATGCAAAGGTACTTATAAACGACGGAATGAACACTTTGTATATAAAGGCGAAAAATTTTCCGTGCAAGAATGCTGTTATAATGTCGGCTGCTGCGAATTTTGATATTTATAAGTGGTTATTTTATATGCAGATAACAGAATATCGATGTAAAGAAGCTGAATATATGGAAACAGTCAACTTATACACCGACAGTACGTATAGCCGTGATTCTCTTATTAATAGTGATAATCACATTGGCGAATCTATATTTAGCTGACAGATTTTCTCTGTCGGTCTGATTCTGTATGCCTTTGCGTAAAAAAATGAATATTTATTTGCTCACTCGACATTTCTGCTGAGTGTTTTTTTTGCGCTTTGTACTGATTGTTCATTATGCGGTGTTGACAATATCAAAAATACCCTGATATCCTTTGTTAGCAATTATTAAAATATACTCTCTTATTCTTGTCAGGGAGTTCCTGAACAGTCTGAAATCATGAGTTTTTCCCTTGGAAAATTCAATACGGAGAATATATTTTGTTTTTCGAGGGCGTTAAATCTCAGTTGTGTCAACTATTATCAATTTTATGTCTTTTTTTATATTCGGCATTCAGAACTTTCAGCATTTAATCAAAGATATTTCTTTTTCTTTAATTTTTTGATTCTTTTTACTGCTAAAAACGATTTATTGAAGTATAAAGGGGAATATTTTTCACTCTTGACATATTTTTCTGATTTATTTTAAAAAAGACTTGACAAATGCAGAAGTTTGTGCTATAATATAAAACTATGATATGTTGTAGGCATTATTTTTTTAACTCACTGTTATTCTGTGCTAACTTTTTAGCTTGAAATGCGGTGCAGAATGGTGATGCAAAGCATTATTTTTTATGATAATCAGTTATCATAAACTAACTAATTTTAATGTGCAGATGTGTCTTTTTGGGGAGTATCATGCATTTTTTATTTCTTTCATAGTTATCTGATGATAACTATATAAACAATACTTTAAGTATTATTTTTTTGATAAATCGTTATCTTAAGCTAACTGTTATGAATTAATATCATGTGCTACAAAGGAGGAAATTAAATGGCTGATGCTTGGGTATTTTATGACAATGGCAGTGACGTAAGTATGATAAGAAAAGATTATGAAATCTCTTCACTTGGCGATGATGAATTACTGCTAAAACCGATTTATGGAAGTATGGAGGGGAATATTGTTCACGCTTTTAATAAATTTCCCGAAGATGTTTTTTCTTTGCGTGGCGAAAAGGAAATTGTTATGGGAAATGCTGGTGTCATGCTTGTTTCGGAAACAGGAAGAAATATATCAGATTTGCAGAAAGGCGATTTATGCATATATTTCTGCAACGGTGAGCCGGACAGATACGGCTATCCGAAAAAAATAACAGGCTATGACAAAAAAAGTTCTATGGGAGTAATGGCGAAAACTATCAGGCTGAACCGGAACGAAGTTATAAAAATACCGAAAAACAGCAGTATTTCATTGCCTCAATGGGCGATTTTCTCTTTGAAATTCATAACTGCATGGTCAAACTGGAAATTGGCTTATAATGCATATCACATACAGCTTCCGGAGGTTTCAGACGAAGAAATATCCGTATGGGGCTGGGGAGGAGGTGTTTCTTATGCTGAAATAAGACTTGCTCAGCTTATGGGATGCAGAGCCGGTCTTATAACTTCAAAGCAAAGTATTACTGAACTTTGTACTAAACATGGCATTGACGTTCTTGACAGGAAAATTCGGAATAATTCACTTAAAAAATTCCGTAAGGCATTCTTTGATAAAGCCGGCAGTGAGGGGGCATCAATATTTGTTGACAATATCGGTGCGGAAACGTATCAGGACACTATAAGGTTTCTTTCACGTGAGGGAGTAATTGCTACAAACGGCTGGAAAGATGGTGCGGTTTATCCGGTTATAAGGTCATCTGAATGCATTAACAGGCATATTCATGTGCATACCCATTATGCAAGTATGCCAGAGGGGATTGAGGCGGTTGAATTTGCACTGAATCATGACTGGATACCGCAGTATACCGGAAGAATATATGATTTTGACAGTCTGCCGGAACTGATGGAGGATTACCGATGCGGCAGGCTGGAAAATTATTTTACTGTATTCCAAATAAATAATTAAGGTGATGAAATGAAAATTATAGCTGTAGGAAAATACATACCTGAAAATCTGATATCAAATTACGAAAGAGCCGAAAATTTCGGAAGGAAAAAAAGCTTTATTGATAAAAAAATAGGCTTCCGTTCACTTTCTGTTGCGGATAAAAATGAAAGTATCAGGGATATGTGCATGAAAGCATATTCTGATTTGATTTCAAAGGTTGATATAGACGTAAGCGGACTGGAGATTATAACAACAGTTGTTCAGCGTCCTGACCAGTTTATGCCGAATATGTCGGCAATTATTCATAATTGCATAGGTGCGGAAAAAAACTGCATGGCTTTTGACATCGTTCACGCCTGTTCCGGCTATGCTTATGCACTGAATATAGTAAATTCCATGAATGTTAAATATGCTCTGATTTTCACGGCTGATAAGTACAGCGAAGTTGTATCTGAAAATGACGAAAATGTTGCAATGATTTTTGCTGACGGTGCAACAGCAACGCTCCTTTCCACAGAGGGAAACGGCTATGAAATATGCGACGGTGATATGGGAAATCTTCCGGCAAGCTGGCAGTGTATAACAGGAAAAGACTTTATAAATATGAATGGAGCAGAAATTTTCAGAAATGCTTCGTTTGAAGTTCCGGAAAGTATTAATAAAATTCTGAAAAGAAACAATCTCGCTAAAGATGATATTGACAGGATATTTCTTCATCAGGCAACGAAAAAAATTGTTGATTTCCTTTCTTTTCAGCTTGAATGTCCGGAAAAAGTGAGTTTCTGTGCGGAAGATTATGGAAATACTGGTCAGTCTTCATTGCCGGTTATACTTAGCGATATAGAGGATTTCTCTATATATAGCCATGTTATTTTATGTGGTTTCGGAGCAGGCTTCAGTTGGGGAACGGTGCTTTTGAAGTATGTATCAGAAAATTATTGAAAGAAGGTGTATTTATGAATATCAAAGATTTAACAGAATTAATGAAATCTGCGAATGTGGAATTTGAGGGCGAAGTTTCTGAAAATGTTACTTTCAGTGACCTTGAAATCGACTCTCTTGATATTATGATGCTTGCATTTGAAATAGAAAAGAAAACAGGCAGAAAACTTACATTCGCAAAAGATGAAACAATGAAAGAAGTGATGGAAAAAATAAATGGCTAAAGATATTTTTCTTATTGTTGCAGATGGAAGTACGAAAGAGGAATCTGTAGAAAATCTGAAGAAAAAAGCACAGAAGATTTCTGAAAAGAATATAAGCATGAAACTTTGCAGTCTGTTGAATGAAGAAGTTTCAGGAGAAAAATTCCGTTCATGCATTGTCTTTTCAGATGCTGAAAATCTCAGGAGACAGCTTGCAGACGAAAACAGTATCTCAACGTGCGAACACAAAGAGAGTGGAAAACGGGTGTTTTTATTTCCCGGAAATGGCATATACCAGAAAGATATGCTCAGAATATTGAAAAATTCTCATTCTTATCTGAAACACATCATTGAAGAATGCGAAAACAGCGACAAAACCCATGTACTTGAAAATGATGATTATCTTTCAAGGCAATTGCAGATATGCATAAGTGAAATTGCAGTTATGAAATTTTGGATATACTGTGGTGTTGTCCCTGATTTCATTATTGGTCACAGTCTCGGCGAATATGCTGTGGCAACGGCGACAGGAGTTATGAGTATTGAAAACTGTATCAGAATGCTGAACGCAAGAGGAAAGATACTCAATGAAAAAATGAATGATTTTATCATGCTTGCCGTATATGCATCTTATGAAAAAGTCAGCGAGGTTCTTGGTGGAAATGTTGATGTTTCTGCTTATAACTGCCCCGAACTTATAACCATAACTATTGAGTCGGGTGCACTTGAAAGAATCGGCAGTATATTTAAGGAATGCGGAATAAAATATAACCGTCTTCCGCTTTCCGGCGGAGGTCACAGCAGAAAGCTTAAATCAGCGGAAAAGGAATTTAAAGAAGCGATAAGTGATATTCAGCTGAACACTGCGGAAATTGAAATTATACCTACCGCTGTTGTCGGTGCGGACAAAACGGCATTATATGATATTGATTACTGGACAGGGCATCTTGTTAATCCCGTCTGCTTTATGCAGTCATTTGAAAGGCTGTGCGGAGAGGATATCCGTTCAATGATAGATGTCGGCGTGTCTCCGGTACTGCTTAATATGGCAATGATGAATTTCAGAGATTTAAGTGTAAGGTGGATACCAAGTATAAAAAGTGGAAGAAATTACAGAACACAGCTTATAAAATCAGCATCTCAGCTTTATCTGAGTGGTGAAAATATTATATGGAAAAATTTATTTGAAGGATAGGAAGTGCAGAAATGCAGGAGTTTGTGAAAACTATTGTTGAACTGAAAAATGTTTCCAAAGAGTTCGGGTCAAACGGCAATATTCAAAAAGCAGTTGATAATGTAAGCTTTACTGTCAATAAGGGCGAGTTTGTCGTTCTGCTTGGGCAGTCGGGTGCTGGAAAATCCACTGTGCTGAATATGATTGGCGGGCTTGATTTTGCGACAAGCGGAAACATTATAGTAGACGGAACTGATATTTCAAAAATGTCTGAAAAAGATATTACTCTTTATCGTGCTGATAAGGTTGGATTTATTTTTCAGTTTTATAATCTTATTCCCAGTCTTACAGCTCTTGAAAACGTATCACTCATAAAAAGTATAGTCAAAGATTGTGACAATCCGAGTAAAATGCTTGAACTTGTAGGACTGGGCAAACATGAAAAGAAATTTCCGTCACAGCTTTCAGGTGGTGAACAACAGCGTGTATCTATTGCAAGGGCATTATGCAAAAAGCCTGATATTATTCTCGGCGACGAACCCACTGGTGCATTGGATTCAGAAACCGGAATGGCTGTTATCGCCCTTTTGCAGAAACTTTGCAGAGAAGAGAAAAAAACAGTCATAATTGTAACTCATAATGTTGATTACTCTGCATATGCTGACAAGATTATCAAAATGTGCGACGGAAAAATTGTTGAATGCATCGAAAATAATAACGTAAAAAATATTGATTAAAAGAAGGTGGAAAAATGCTGCTTAAAAAAATGTTCCGTGAATTTTTGAAAAGCAAAGGGCAGTTTATTTCAATAATTTTACTGGCGTTTCTCGGTGTATTTGTGTATTCCGGTTTGAGTGCTATGGGCTATGGTTTAAAGGCCTGTTATACTGATTATTATGAAGAAACAAATTTCTCTGATTACTGGATATACGGAAAAGGGTTCAGTGAAGAAGATGTAGGAAACGTAAAGTCAATAAGCGGTGTTTCAGATGTTCAGCGGAGTATCACTCTTGATACTGCTGTTTCCGGCGAAGAATCTAAAACTGTCACATTGAATATTCTTGAACAGAATACCATAAATGCCCCGAAAGTCATGGAGGGCGAACCCGTTGACCTTGCAATTGCCGATGCAATATGGATAAATCAGAATTATGCAGAAAAGAACAATATTAGCACAGGTGACAGCATTAAGCTTGAATACGGTAGTATTTCACTTGAATTTACTGTCAAAGGCATTGTTCTTGCTCCAGAGTATATTTATTATGTTGCAAGCGATGCTATTTATCCCGATTTTGAAAATCTGGGCTATGCTTTCTGCTCTGCTGAAAGACTTAAAGAAGAGGGTTTGTCAAATTTCGTAAAATATAATAAACTTACTGTTGTTTCAGATATTGAAGATAAAGACAAATTCGAGGAGCAGGTTTCTGAAAAGCTTGACGGCGGATATGCTGTTATTATCAACCGTGATGATTTTGCAAGCCATAATATGATAGCCGGAGAATTTGATGAGGCTCACTCAATGAGTGTTATTTTCCCTGTTATATTTGCACTTATTGCACTGCTTACAATTATTATTACAATGAGAAGACTTATCAAAACGCAAAGAACACAGATAGGTACTTTAAAAGCATTAGGTTTCAGCAATAAGAAAATAATTCTGCATTATATTTCCTATGGATTTTTCACATCTGTCATAGGTGCGGTGCTTGGTCTTGTAACAGGACCGGCGGCTCTGCCTGCGATGTTCTGGCCGTCATACAAGACAGCTTATGCTATGCCGGAATGGAAAGGCGAGTTTCAGCTTTCTTCTTTCGCAATTGCTGTTGCATTTATTATATTCTGTACTGCTTCAGTATATTTTGCGTGCCGTAAAATACTTGCAGAAAATGCGTCTGAGGAACTCCGACCGGAAGTTCCTCCGGTTGCAAAACATCATGGTTTTGTAAATTCAAAATGGTGGGCAAAACGCAGTTTCTATACGCAGTGGAATTTAAGAAATTTAATGAATTCCAAATTAAAGCTTGTAATAGGAATACTTGGTACTATGAGCAGTATGGGAATTCTTGTAAGTGCATTTTTGACAAATGACTCTTTTGCATTCATGAAAAAATGGACGTATGAAGATATAAGCAAATATAAATATCAGGTTTTCTTTTCCGAAGACGCTTCTGCTGAACAGAAAGAAACTGTTATTGAAGAAATCAACGGCGAAAGCATGATGACCGGAAGTATCGTTATTCAGAAAGACAAGGACTCTGAAAAAAAGACTTCCAATATAACAGTTGTTGAAAACGGCAACAGTGACCTTTACTGTCTTGTTGACCATAACCTGAACAAGATGTCAATAAGCGATGATGACTTTGTGATTTCTGAACAGCTTGCAGATGTTATGGGAATTGAAAACGGCGATACAGTCCGCTGGCATCTCTATTCTGGTGAAGAATGGATTGAGTCTAAGGTGACAGCAGTAAACCGTGTTCCTATGGGGCAGGGAATATGGCTGACAAAAAATGCCCTTGAAAAAACATATGTTGAATATAACGGAAATATTGCTGTGACAAATGATGACCTTGATGGTTATGAAAGTGACTATGTATCAAAGATTTATAATCAGGACGATATCCATGAGGCATGGGACAAAGGCATGATGGCTCTTAATCTCATGATATATATGCTTATATTGGCGGCTCTGCTTTTGGCAATAGTTGTTCTTTACAATATCGGGGCATTTTCATTCATGGAAAGTTCCAAAGAATTTGCACAGTTAAGAGTTCTTGGTTTCAGAAACAAGGATATAAGAAAGATACTCGTTGTACAGAATATATGGCTTTCAGCCGTCGGAATTATTCTCGGCATTCCATTAGGTTATGCTATTCTTCGTGCTGTTACCGGAAGTGCCGGAGAAGATTACGACTTTGTACTTAATCTTTCGCCTGCCGCATTGGTGGTTTCTGCGATTATAACCTTACTGGTAGGACTTGCAGTAACGTTTATGTTTTCAAAGAAAATAAAGCGTATGAACCTTGTCAAAGAATGCAAGGGCAATGAATAAAATCGGAGGAAAAATGAGAAAAACAGCAGTTATAACAGGTGCATCAGCCGGCATAGGAAGTGCCGCTGCATTGGCATTCGCAAAGAACGGATATGATGTTGTACTGAACTACAGAAAAGACGAAAAGTATAATATGACTTTGAATATCGCTGAAAAGTGCAGGCAATACGAAGTTAATGCCATATGCATAAAAGCTGATGTATCAGATTTTGAACAGTGCCAAAAACTTACAGGCGAAGTAATGGACAAATTCGGGAGAATAGATGTTCTCATCAATAATGCCGGAATGTCAAGAGTTGCTTTTCTTGCCGGTCACGCCCCTGAACTTTATAAAGAGGTTATTTATAATAATCAGTTCAGCGTTTTCAATATGATGAGTCTTGTTTCTGTCATTATGAAAAAGCAGAAAAGCGGTCGTATAGTTAATATTTCGTCTTTGGCGGGAACACACGGCAGTCAGGGACTTACCGCTTATGCGGCGGCAAAGGCAGGAGTAGAGGCAATGACAAGATGTGCAGCAAGAGAACTTGCAAGGAGTGGTATTCGTGTGAATGCCGTCTGCCCTGGTGCTGTCAATACTGAAGCATATGCCGGAAATCTTTCAGAATTACACCTGAAAGAAATCAAAAGGTCAATTGCGGTTGGTCATCTGGCTGAACCTGAAGAAATAGCTGAATTTATAGTTACTATATGTTCAGATAAATTTGACTCGATAACAGGTGAAGTTTTGAATATAACCGGCGGAATGGTTTTATAATAAAGGAGATATTTATGAAAAATAATGTGGCAATTATAGGAGCAAGCTGTAAATTTTTCGGAATTAACAGTATTGAACATTTGCATGAGGCTCTTGACAAAGGAATAAACGGTGATATTGAATCATCTGCTAAAGAACGCGGTCGTATTCTCGGAATAGGCGGATATGAAAAATTCGCCTCAAATGCACTGTATATCAATGATATTGATAAATTTGACTATAAGTTTTTCGGCATATCCAAAAAAGAGGCATCAAGCATGAGTCCTGAAATGAAACTTGCGTTTCAGGGGGTTGTATCGGCTCTTAACAATGCCGGAATACCACTTGATTATGTAAAGAAAAGCGAAACAGGTCTTGTAATTGCACAAAGCGAATGCGATTACCGAAGTATGATTGAAAAGAAAGACGCAATGTCGTTTACCGGAAATCTCAGGGGAATGACCGCCGGCAGTATTGCCTATCACCTTGACTTAAGAGGGCCGTCAATGCTCGTGGATTCAACCTGTTCTTCTTCTCTGCTTGCGGTATGGGAGGCTGTACAGTTTATTATGACGGGTCAGGCTGATATTATGATAGCCGGAGGCACTGAAATAATATTCCAGAAGGAAGATACAGTTCAGGAATTTAAAAATATTTCCGTAAATTCCGCTGATATGAGATGTATACCATTTGACGAAAACGCAGACGGAATTGTTGCCTCAGAGGGCTGTGGTTTTGTGGTTCTGAAATCATATGAAAAGGCTGTGGAAGATGGAGATTACATTTATGGCATTATAACTGGCGGTGCAGTAAACAGCAACGGCTCACGGAGCAATACTATGACAACACCTAACAGAGAAGCTCAAGTAAATGCTATGGAAAGAGCATTGAAACTTGCCGGAGTCGGAAAGGACGATATAACAGAAATTGAGGCTCACGGAACAGGTACGAAAATAGGAGACCCGATTGAAGCAGGAGCATTTGCGGATATTCTCAGAGACAGAAAAAATCCTGAACTCGTTTATATAAGTTCTGTAAAGTCATTCATCGGTCATACGGGAAATGCCTCAGGAATTGCCGGTCTTATTTCGGTTATTTCAGGTTTTGAAAATAATTCGCATTATATGATTAACGGTTTTACAAAACTTAATCCATCTGTTGAAAATGCTGAAAATATGAAATTCATAAGCAGAACTGAATCCGCCGGAAAAAATCATAAACGTATAGCCGGAGTAAATTCTCTTGGCTTCAGTGGACTTAATGTGCATCTTGTCGTTGAAAATCATATCAGTGAAACTGAAAAAAATGACAGGCTGGCAGATAACAATCAGCTTGTTGTAATCAGTGCAAAGACAAGAGAGGCTTATTCTGCTGTTGTTTCTGATATTATTGATGCCCTGAAAAATTATGACGGAGATATAAATAAATTCGTTTATTCGCTTAACAGTGGACGTGATATTTATTCATTCCGGAGGGCGTTTGTTTGCAGCGGAAAGGACGAACTTATATCTCTGCTCAGTCAGCACGATGAACCGTCAGAAGTTTCAGGTTTGCAGACAATTTCTGTTACAGGGCTTGACGTTCATGCTGTTGCAGATTTAATTAATTCATCAGGCAATATTGACTGGAATGAATATTATAAAAATACTTCATTCAGAAAAGTTCCCGTTCCGGCATATCACTTTGACAGGCTGACTGCATGGGCATTTGATATAGGGGCGCTGCCGGCTGATTTCTATTTAGGCGTTAACAGCAATTCTGTAACTGAACCGGAAAAAGAAGAAGTTTCTGAAAACCAGAATAAAAAATCCGGCTATACAGTTGACGAGATGAAAGAAATAATCCGTGAAATATGGAAAGAAATTCTCGAATCTGATGAGGATATCGATGACGACACGTCATTTTTTGAACTCGGCGGAAATTCTCTGCTTGGAAGCGTAATGATAGAGGAACTTGTTGACAGAACAGGTTGTTCATTTGAAATTGTTGAAATCTATGAAAAAAACACAATCGGTCTTCTTGCAGATTATATTATAAACGGCGGTGGTAATAAATAATGGCAGAGTTTGTGTTTGAAAAGGATATTAACGGCGATGAATACTGTGACTTGACGCAGATGCAGAAATTCATGCTTTCCGACGATGAAATCAACAAGGGTTATGTTGAAAGATGTGCCGGCACTTCAAATGTTCCTGTGCCGATAAGATTTTACGGAAAATTTGACCTTAAAAGATTTGAAGAAAGTTTCTGTAAGACCATTGAATATTATGACGCACTTAGGATAGTTTATTCTGAAATTGATGGAGACTACAAGCAGAGATTTATTAAAAATCTTGATTTTCATATTGAAGTAACTGATACTGCGGGCGAAACTCATGAGGAACGTGAAAAAAAAGCACTGGAAAGCATGATGAAATTTGTTAACAGTCCGATAAATGAAGGCACAAATCTTGGCAAGCTTATCTGGAAGTATGCTCTTTATAAAATTGAAGAAGATGATTATATTTTTATATTCGTTATGCATCATTCCATGTCCGATGGTACTTCGCAACAGCTTATGGGACGTACTCTTTTGAATTTCTATGCCGGAAAGGATAACGGCACATCTTACCGGTATCGTGATTTCATAAGCTATGATAAGGAGTTTATGTCGTCTGAAAGAGGAAGAAAGCAGATTGAATACTGGCACAGGGAACTTGACGATTACAGGAAGATAGACCTTGACTTTGTAGCACCCGAAAATGAACAGATAAAGCACGTTTCGTTTGATACTAATATAGCAATTCTTGACAGAATATGCGAAAAAAACAACGTGAGCAGACTGGCGGTTTACATTACGGCATATCATATTGCATTGAGCAAAATATTACATAACAACGATGTTATAATAGGTTTTTCCTGTGCAAACCGCACAAAAATAAGATTTCTGAAAACACTGGGATATTTTTCAAGACCAGTCCAGAACAGAGTTATTCTCAGGGACGATATGAAAATATCAGAGCTTCTTGAAAAAGTAACAGACAAAATCAATGAAAACGTCGCTATGCAACAGACCGCTCATATATATGGTCAGGGACAGTTTAATATAAGTTATGGGGCTTTTAAAGTAATGACGGGAAGAACTCTACTTGGAGATACCGGCGTGGAATGTGAAATTCTTCAGGCAAATCCGGAAAGGGCGTTCAGATTTTTCTATATCGGAGTTTATGAATTTCCCGACCATCTTTTTTCTGATTTGCATGGAAATCCTGAAATATACAGCATTCGTTTTCAGGAGCAGTTAGCCCGTTATATACAGAAAACCCTTGAAATCATTAGCAATGAGGATGAAATCACGGTAGGAAATATTGATTATACAGGAGGCATAAATGAAAAGCTATAATTTTATTAAAAACGAAAACGGAAGTGAATTTTTTGAACTTACTGCCCAGCAGAAGTTTATGCTTGACGATGACGAAACTAACAAGGGCTTTGTTGACCGTTGTGCCGGAACTTTCAATGTTCCTGTGCCGATAAGGCTTTATGGAAATCTTGACATCGCAAGATTTGAAGAAAGTATCCGGAAGACGATAGAATACTATGATTCTCTCAGAATTATGTATTTCAATGTAAACGGCGGATTCAAGCAGAAATTTATTGAAAAGCTTGATTTTAAACTGAAAGTCACCGAGGCAGAGGGCGACACAAAAGAAGAACGTGAAAAGTTTGCAATGGATAATATTGTCAAATTCGTGAATGCACCAATTAATACCGATACTAACATGGAAAAAATCATGTGGAACTATGTTCTGTATAAAATAGACGAAAAAGACCATATTTTTGTCTTCATGATGCATCACTCAATGTCTGACGGTACTTCACAACAGCTTATGGGACGTACTCTTTTGAATTTCTATTCCAGTGCAGACAATGGTGAGCCAAAACTTTACAGGGAATATGTAAAATACGACAGGGAATTTAAAGAGTCTGAAAGAGGAAGAAAACAGATAGAATACTGGCACAATGAACTGAAAGACTATCAGGAAATAGACCTTGCTCTTATCGCTCCGAAAGAAAAGGAAACGGAAAAGCACGTAATTTTTAAAACGGATATGAAACTTATGGACAGTATATGTGCAAAAACAGGCATAAGCCGTTTGGTTGCATATATGGCTGCTTATCATATTGCATTGAGCAGAATTCTAAATAATCTCGATGTGGTCATAGGATTATCATGCGCTAACAGAACTAAAATACGTTTTCTGAAAACTCTTGGTTATTTTTCAAGGGCAGCACAGAACAGAGTAATTCTCCGTGAAGATATGAAGCTCACTGAACTGCTGGATGTTTTAAAGGAAAAAATAAGCAAAAACGTTGAAGCGCAGCAGACAGCCGACCTCAACGAACAGGGACAGTTTATGATAAGCTATGGTGCATATAAGGTTGTAACCGGCAGACAGAAACTCAATGATGACATTGAATGTGAAATACTTCAGGTAAATCCGGAAAGGGCTTTCAGATTTTTTATAATCTGTGCATATGAATATCCCGATTATGTTTTATCCGACCTTCACGGAAACCCGAATGTATTCAGTATTGAATTTCAGGAGAAGTTAGCGGATTATATCCAAAGAACTCTTGAAGCTATGAATGAAAATACAGATAATACCGTAGGCGGTATTATGCAGAAATAAATAAAATGAAAGGTTTGTATACTGATGAATAAGACAGATAGTAAATGGATTGCTCATGGCAGAATAAGTGAAAATGCAGAGTATAATCTTATCTGTTTTCCCTTTGCGGGTGGCAGTGCGTCGGCTTATGCTCCGTGGGTAAGAGTTTTAGGAGAAAATATTTCGCTTTTTCCTGTTCTTTATCCGATGAGGGAAAAAAGAATGAGAGAGCCTATGCCGGCTTCCCTTTCGGTTCTTGCGGAAAATTTCACTGCTGAAACACCGGCGGCATTTGAAAAGCCCTATATACTGCTTGGTCACTGCACCGGTGCTATGACAGCATACGAAACTTTTAAAAATGCAGTAAGGCTTTACGGAAGAAAACCGTCACTTTTTGTTGCAGTAAGTGCGCCGTCACCAAGAATGAAAATTACTGACCGCAGTCTAAGAACGTTTTCAGATGAAGATATGCTGAAATATATGGCTGAAAAAAATCTTGTTGACGAAAAAACACTTGCATTAAAAGATTTTGTGAAATATTATATACCGATATTCAAAACAGATTTCATTCTGCATGATGAATATGACTGCTGCAACGCTGAAAAGCTTGACTGTGATGTCATTGTCCTTACGGGTACTGATGATAAACTTGTAGACAATGAAAAAATTATGGACTGGAAGAATTTTACAACCGGAAGTTTTGAGCATATTTCATATTCAGGTGACCATTTTTTTATTAACTCTCATCTGAATGAAGTAATTGAACTTATAAAATCAAAAATATTCACAGGAGCGGTGAATAATGGATAAAAAAGAAAAGTATGAGCTTACTGAAGTGCAGTTAGCTTATGTTATCGGAAGAAGCGATAATATGTATCTCGGTGGAAATTCAACTCATTTTTACTTTGAGGTAAATATGACAGCCGATATAAGCAGATTTGAGACTGCACTTAATAAGGTTATAGAAAAACAAAGTATGTTGAGGAATGTTGTTTATGATGACGGAACACAAAATGAATATCAGGGAAATACCTATTTTACTGTAGAAACTGTTGATGTATGCGGAAATGAGGCTTTTTCAGAATGCCCACAGCTTTTAAGCCACAGAGAAAAAGCCTCACAGAGAGTATTTCCTCTGAATACATGGCCAATGTTTGAAATAAAGGCATTTTCCTATGGTAATGACAAATATGTTCTTGCCTTGGATTTTGACATGATTATTATGGACCGTTTCAGCATAGATATTTTTCTTACAGAACTTTATAATTTTTATTCAAATCCAGATAATGAAAACGTTGGACTTAATCATACATTCAGGGATTATATTTCAGATAAAAAAGAATATAAAAAACTGAATTATGACAGTGACAAGGTATTCTGGAATGATATTATTACATCACTTCCGCCTGCTCCGCAGATTCCGCATAAAGAAGATATTCCGTCGGGAAGTCGTTTTTCCAGTAAGGAATTTATCATATCTGCTGAAAAATGGAACAGTATTAAAGAAATTCTTCACAGCAGAAGAATAACTCCATCGGTATTTGTTCTTGTCTGCTATGCAAAGATGCTTTCAATGTGGAGCAATCAGTCATCACTTACTATAAATATGACCGCCGGAAAAAGAAAAGTCGGCAGAAAAATATATAATGATGTCATAGGCGATTTCACAGAACTTCTGCTGATAGATTTTGATTTTATGAATGATTCAGACAGTAAAGCATATTCTATGCTTGAAATGTGTGAAACTACACAGTCCAAACTCAGAAAATATATGAAACATGATTCTTTTACAGCAATTGAGGCTATGAAAGAATATTCAAAACTTAATAACGGCACAGCGGATTTCTATTTTGCGTTCACCAGCCGTATAACTGATAATACATCGGAGGTATACAGTGAGCTTTTCACCGAAAGAGGCTATCAGATTAGTCAAACTCCGCAGTTGCTCATAGACTGTCAGGTATCGGAGCAGGACGGCGAACTTTATCTCCGCTGGGATTATATTGAGATGGCATTTGATGAGAATTTTCTTGATGATATGTATAGGACTTTTGCTGAATACGTTTTGCAGGGAATTGAGGCAGAAAGCCATGTATTATATGAACTGGAAAAGGCTATAGAAAAATATAATTCAACCAGACAGGATATTCCGTCATGTACTCTTCAGGAGCTTTTCAGGCATCAGGCTGAAAGAACTCCCGACAAAACCGCTGTATATGCAGATGGGGAAAGTCTCAGATATAAAGAACTTGACGAAAAAGCCACTGTTGTTGCATCATATATTGTGGAAAATTTTGGCATCGGAAAAAGAATATGTGTTCTTGCTGAAAGAAATGTTATGACTATAGTTAATATAGTCGGAATCCTTAAAGCAGGCTGTACATATATTCCGATTGACTCTTCCTATCCGGAGGAGCGAAAAAACAGCATTATCAAACAAAGTTCTGCTGTCGCACTGCTTGGTACAGATTTCTATGAAAGCATTAAAGATAATGTAACAATACTTTCGGAGGCTGTCAGGGGCATAGGAAACAGCAATGATGAGGCTTATATAATTTACACGTCCGGCAGTACCGGAGAGCCTAAGGGCGTTGTTATAACTCATGACGCTGTATGCAATACTGTACAGGATATAAATAAAAGATTTTCTATAACTGAAAAAGATTGTATTATAGGTATATCTTCATTCTGCTTTGACCTTTCAGTCTATGATATTTTCGGTGCGTTAAGTACAGGTGCGGAACTGGTTATAGCAAAAGATATCTTTGATACTGAAAATATCAAAAATCTTATGAAAGAATTTAATGTGACGTTCTGGAATACTGTTCCGTCTATTATGGAAATGCTTATAAACAGTATAGAGTCCGGCGAAAAATTCCTGCCTCTGCGGAACGTTTTTCTTAGCGGTGACTGGATACCGCTTAGACTTCCGGACGAAATAAAGAAACATTTCCCGAATGCCTCCGTAACAAGTCTCGGAGGTGCTACAGAGGGTTCTATATGGTCAATTTATTATCCGGTTGAAAAGAATAACTCCTCATGGAAAAGTATTCCATATGGCTATCCTCTGACAAATCAGCAGATGTATGTGCTTAATTATGACGGCAAGCCTACGCCTTTCGGAGCAGTAGGGGAGATTTGCATAGGCGGACGCGGGGTAGCCAAATGCTATCAGGGAATGGAAAAACTGACGGCTGAAAAATATACACTTCATGAAAAATATGGTCGGATATATCATACGGGAGATTTCGGTGTTTTTCACCGGAACGGGTGTATTGAGTTTATGGGACGCAAGGACTCTCAGTTTAAGATTAGAGGTTTCCGTATTGAATTAGGAGAAATTGAATCTGCCCTTATGAAATGCGAAAATGTAAGAGAAGCTGTTGCAGATGTATTTGTAAACAGTGCGGGAACGCAGTATCTTTTAGGTTATGTTGTATTGAATGATGAAAGTGCAGAGTTTGACGAAGACAGTATGAAGAAAACTATCGGAAATTATCTGCCTAAATATATGATGCCTTCACATATTTATGAACTGAAAAATATCCCTCTGACCTCAAACGGAAAAGTGAACCGTAAGGCACTTCCGAAAAAGATTGAGAATATAACTGCTGAATATATTGCTCCTTCTACTGAAACAGAAAAATTAATTGTATCTTTAGTTGAAAATATATCCGGATGTGAAAATGCTGGCATAAATGAAAGCTTGTTTGATTTGGGAATTGATTCGGTAAAAGCCATACGCATGGTTTCCAAAATCAAGGAAAGCGGATACAGCATTTCGCTGACGGAATTATATAAGCATGATAATATAGGAAGTATGGCGGAATATCTTGCCAGCATGAAACCGGCGGTTGAAAATCATGAAAAAACTTTTGAAATTGCACCTTTGGACAAGTGGAAACCTTTTAGGCTCACGCCTCTTCAGGAGTCATATTTTATCGGCAGAGTAAATAGCCGGAATAATTCGTCTGTCTTTACCGGCGGATATATTGAGCTTGACTGTAATGAATATAACCATGATAAAATGCAGTTCTGCATCAGAAAAATTATAGCAAAGCATGATATTCTGAGATGTTCAATAAATGATGACGGAACACAGCAGTTTCTTGAAACAGTTGATGTATATAATATAGAGCTTGATGACCTTACATCGCTTAGTGAAAGTGAAAAGCAGAAGGCACTTTCAGTTTCAAGAAAACAGGTATCAGAAACAAAAACAGATTTGAAAAAACCTCCACTTATTTTTATAAAATCTTCGCTTATCGGAAAAGAACACGCAATAATGCACATATATCTTGACGGACTTATACTTGATGGCTGTGGAACAGAGCTTTTTATTTCGGAGCTGGCAAGTCTTTATATCAACGGAAAATATATGTATGATTCTGTAGACGTTACTTTCAGGGATTATGTCCGTTATCTTGAATATCAGCGTACTACAGAACAGTTTCAGACAGATAAGGATTACTGGAAATCACGCATATCTGATATGCCTGAAAGTGCATCGCTTCCGCTTTTGAAATCTCCTGATGAAATTACAGATGCAATAAGCGGACAGATACCATGTAGTATTTCAATTGAAGACTGGGATAAACTCGGCATGATAGCAAAAAAATACAGAGTCACGACTTTTTCAGTGCTTTTTACAGCGTTTGCATATGTAATGTCAAGATGGAACAACAAAAAGCGTTTTCTGTTGAATATCCCGGCGTTTGACGTTCCGGATTTTCATAAGGATTATTTCAAGGTAATGGGTGTGTGTTCGTCATTCCTGATTGTAACGATTGAGATTAACACAAATAAAAGCTTTCTGGAAAATGTAAAGAAAATTCAGTCCCATATTCTTGAGCTGAAAGAACACAGCACCTATTCCGGCATGGATGTTGTACATGATATTTACAGAATGAACGGAAGAAACGATACTGAGTCACTTGTGCCATTTGTTTTCGGAATGGTAATGGAAACCGGAAAAAATGACAGCAATATTCCGGAAGACAAGCAGAAACTTATAAAACTAAGCTATCAGGAAAATCGTACGGCTAAAATACTTATAGATATAAACACTATAAAATACGAAAATCATATTGAATTCAACTGGAATTATCTTGAGGGTGTACTTGACAGGAAAATGCTTTCTGAAATGGCTTCGGCACAGATTGACATTATAACAAAAGCTGTAAATTCAGAAAATTTTTGGAATACGTCTGTTAATATCAGTCTTCCCGAAAGAGACAGAAAAGTTATAGAACAGGCAAATAATACGGAAAGTAATTTTGATTTTGTATCAATGCCCGTTGTTATTGAAAAAAGCATAAAAGAATACAGCGACAAACCATATCTTAATACTATTGATAAAAGCTATACATATTCGGAAATTGGTATACTATGCCGGAGATTTGCGTCGATGCTCTTGGAAAAAGGCTGTTGTGCGGGAGATTACATTGCAGTGCATATGGAAAAATCAGCGGAGCAGATTATTGCTATTCTTTCAATAGCTATGACAGGTGGTGTTTATGTTCCTGTTGAATATAATTATCCTTTCAGGCTGGCAGAAAAATGTTTTCGAAATACCGGCTGTAAACTTATGATTGTTTCAAGGGAAAAATCAGCGGATTTTGAAAAATCAGGAATTGATATAATTGTTCCTGATTTGAATGCCCTTCCGGCAGATAACGTCTTTAAAGTAAGCCCTACAGATGAGGAAAGTCTTATTGCAATAATACATACTTCTGGCTCTACCGGAGAACCTAAGCCGGTAATGGTAGGACAGAAGGGACTTTTAAACAGCCTGATATTCACTAACCATAAATTCGGAGTATCTGCTAATGATTCGGCTATTGCCCTTACAAATACCGCACATGATATGTCAATGTATGATATTTTCGGAATGCTTATGGCTGGTGCTTCATTGACTCTTCCGTATGAAAAAGACGCAAAAAATCCGCGGGTATGGATAGAACTCATCAGAAAATACGGCGTTACTATATGGAATTCTGTTCCGGCAATGCAGGAAATGCTCCGGTCTGTTATCAGGGACGAACAGTTAAAAGATATAAGCACTCTCAGGCTGATAATTCACGGGGGCGATTATCTTAAGCCTGCTTTGGCACAGTGGATACATGACAGCATAAAAAATGTCGTTCTTGTAAATGTCGGCGGTCCTACAGAAACTACTTTATGGAATATTTTTCATATTGTCAGCGAAGAGGATATAAATTCAAGAAATATACCTTACGGCAAGCCGATAAGCAATACAAAATATTATGTTCTTAATGAAAATCTTGAAAAGCTTCCAATAGGTGTTTCAGGCATGATGTACTGTGCCGGTGTTGGGGTGACTAAAGGTTACTATAATAATCCGGCTCTTACAAGTGAAAAGTACATTATTTTACCTGAAACTAACGAGAGAGTATACAGGACAGGCGATATGGGAAAATACCGCGAGGACGGAACGCTAATGTTTATGGGGCGTGAAGATAATCAAGTAAAAATTAACGGAAAGCGTATCGAGCTTAAAGGAATTGCTTCTGTTATTATGGAATTTGAAGAAGTAAATGAATGTGAAGTATTTGTCATAAACGGCAATGAAATAACAGCATATTATACAGCAGATAAAAAAATTCGGGCTGATATTCTCAGAAATCATACTGCCTCTCTTCTTCCGTCATATATGATTCCGAAACATTTTGTATTTGCAGACAGAATAATATGCAAGCCTAACGGAAAAGTCGATAAGCAGGCTATGATTTCAGCCTATGATGTCGGGACAGACAATGTAAACACTGAAAACATTGAAAATCTTGATGAGATTGAACAGAAAATCCTTGATATTTACAGAAGGGAACTGAATATTGAAATCGATGCTGATACGGATATTTATATGGCTGGGGGAGACTCAATAATGATTCTCAATATGATACCACTGATAAAAGAAATGTTCAGTATTGAAATGGAGTTATCAGAAATTTTCAGTTTTACGACTGTCAGGGAAATTGCTGATTATATTAAAGAAAGTATGGTCGATAAGCAGTGAAAGTATTTTTATTTGCACATTCAGGCGGAAACGTCTGGACATATTCAAGGCTTTTCAGTTCGGTTGAGGGTCATGAATTTATACCGGTTGAATTGCCAGGAAATGTTTCAAGATTCAGGGACAAACTGCCTAATAACTTTGAAGGTTATCTTGAAACTGCATATCAGATAATAATGCAGAAAGTTGACTATGACGAGGAAATAGCTTTATTCGGGCATAGTTTCGGCGGATATCTGCTTTATGACCTTTCGCTCATGCTTGTCCCGAGAGTAAAAAGAGTTATAATATCATGCAGTACGCCGTTTCATAGATATACTCTTCCGCCTGAAAGTATCGATTACAGTTCGCTTTATAATTTTCCGGTCAAGCCCGATAAAAAGATAGTTGAGGTTTTCAACCCGATTATAAGGCATAAAATTGAACTTATAGATGCATATAAGGAAAGATTTAGCTGTAACTCTGATATAAAGCTTTCAGATACAAAGGCAACTCTTATATATGCCTCCGATGATATTATGACAGGTTATATTTATGAATGGTCAAAATATTTCGGCGAAGGAAACTGTGAGATTATAAAATTTGACGGCGGGCATTTTTATTGGATGGAAACCGAAGAAAACAAGAAAAAACTTTGCAGATTAATTGCAGAAAGGTTGAAGAATTAATGAAAGTAAATAAAGAAGAACTCCGTAAACTTATTGCAGAAGTTCTTGAAATGGAAGCTGAAGACATTGATGATGAAACAGATTTCAATAAAGACCTTGCTATAAATTCACTTCAGATGCTTGATATGGTAGCTGAAATAGAGGATAACTATGACCTAATCATTGAGCATAACGAAATCAGAAACATGACCAACATAAACAAAATCGCTGAGGCACTCGAAAAACGCATATGAACAGAAGAAGAATTGCTGTTGTTGGTCTCGGCGTAATAAGTCAAGCTGGTTGCAATAAGGAAGAATTTTTTGAAAATATTCTGAGTGGTCAAAAGCATGAGACTGAATTTATTCCGGAAAGAATTACACAGTCATACTGTCGTAAGTATGATATGATTGACAGGAATATTCTTCAAACTCTTGAAAAAGAGCGTCTAACGAAGAATGAAAGGAACACTCTGGGGCTTTGTGCGAAACTGGCGGTATTATCTGCCGATGAGGCTTTAAAGGATTCAGGAATTATTATTGATGAAATTAATGCGGAATTGGTTTCAGTTCTTATCGGTTCGGCTTATGGTGAAAATTACAGCTATGAAAAATTCACATCTTCTGATGCAAGAGTTTACAGTAATACTGATATTTCTTCGTCTGTGGCAAGACATATCGGTGCAGCCGGAGAAATTTTCACTAATATCAATGCCTGTGCCACCGGAAACACAAGTATTGCTTATGGCTGTGAACTTATTTACAATAAAAGAGCTGATATAGTTGTTGCCGGAGCTTCAGATGTTTATTCAGAACTGCTTTATGGAGGGTTCAGCAGAATAAAAGTTTTGTCGGGCAATGTGCAGAAACCTTTTGATGTAGACAGAGATGGAATAATTCTCAGCGAAGGAGCAGGTACAATTATATTAGAGGATTACGACCACGCTGTAAAACGAGGGGCATATATTTACTGTGAAGTTCTCGGAACAGGAATGAGCAATGACGCATATCATATGGTTGCTCCCGACCCGACGGCAAAAGGTGCAGTTTCAGCTATAATGAATGCACTTGAGGACTCAGGTTGTTCTGCTGGTGATATTGACTATATATCACTGCACGGAACGGGCACTCAGGCAAATGACATATGCGAAAGTCTTGCCCTGAAAAAAACATTTGGTGATTATGCCGGAAGAATATATGCAAGTTCGTTAAAAGGTTTGCTGGGGCATAGTCTCGGAACGGCTTCTATGCTTTCATCTGTAAGCTGTGTGATGAGTATTGAAAAGGGTATGATACCTTTTACTGCAAATACAGAAAATCCTATAAGCGAATGCCCCGTGAAACTGGTTATAAATGAGAGTGTAAAAAAAGATTTGAATATAGTTATGAATAATGCTTTTGCTTTCGGAGGAAGTAACTGTATAATTATTTTCGGTAAATGCCGGAACTGATTATTATTATGAAAAGAGGTTGTTATGAGAGCATTGGGAATAAGCTGTGAAAGCTACATTTCTTGTTTCGGAAGTTCGTCTGAAAAGCTGCATCAGATGCTTTTTTGCCGGAATGCAGCAGCAAATACAGGCAGTTCGGCAGACCTTAGCGACATGGCAGAAAGTCCTGTTTACAATATTACTGATGGATTTGAACTTTCTGCCCGAATGCTTGCACTTACTGTATATAGTTCAACAGAAAAATTCAAAGCAAAGTTCAGCAGTGCCGATATTGAAAGTTTCGGGATTTCGGCCGGCTGTGTTTTTGGAAGTGTAAAGGAAACGGAAATTGCTGACAGGAAAGTAAACGAAAAAGGTCTTAGGGGAATAAGCGTTAAAAATATGCTGAACAGTGTGCCGTGTGGTTCGTCATCAAAGTCGGCTATTGTCAGTTGCCTCAGAGGTGAGAACGTTATAAACTGCAACGGCGTGACAGCTTCAATTGACTCACTGATTTATGCTTCCGACCGTATTGAAAGAGGCATCTGTAAGGGAATGGCAGCAGGCGGTACTGAAGAAAACAATCTGCTTGTAAGACTTGCGTCATCTGATTTGAAAAATGTCACACTAAGTGAGGGAGCAGGTTCTGTGATAATTCATGATGCGGCTTGTGGTGCTGATTGTTATATGCTGGGAAAGGGAAGAAGTTTTTCACCGGAAAATAATTATTCCTCTGCATTGATATCAGCCGTCAGCAAGGCAATAAAAAGCATTGAAGATTCTGATAAAAAAATTGACCTTGTTATATGCGGTTTCAATTCTGATGAAGAAAGTGACAACGCCCGTCTTTCCGCAATGGAATACTGTTTCGTGAAAACAGGAGTCCGCTGTTACTCTGCTAAAGGAATTTTCGGAGAAGTTGCCGGTGCAGATGGTATACTTGCGGTTATTGCCTCAATGGAAATATTACGCTCACAGAAATTTCCGTCAGATTGTATAAATATAGGGAATGTTTCAGAATGCAGTGAAATAAAGAATATTCTTATTGCTGATGTTGATAAATGTGGTCTGGCATCTTGCGTTATTTTAGGAAAGGAAATCTATTATGGATAATAGAAGTGTTGTTATTACAGGGGCTGTTCAGGGAATAGGGCGTGCGGTGGTGCTTAAGTTTGCCAATAACGGATATAGCGTTGCAATAAATTATCGTAATCCCCTGAAAGAATCTGAGGCAAAAGCACTTGCAGAAGAATGCAGTAAAATTTCCGGAAGAGAGGCTATTGCAATCTGTGCCGATGTTTCTGTGCCGGAAAACTGTAAGTTTCTGATTGATGAAACTGTCAGAAGATTCGATAAAATAGATGTTGTTGTAAATAATGCCGGAATAATGAAATACTCGCTTTTACATAGAATGAGCGATGAGGATTACAGGCAGATGGTATCTTCAAATCAGGACAGTGTTTTTTTCATGATGAAATATGCCGGAAAGCATATGCTGAAAAAAAAGAGTGGTTCTATTGTGAATGTAGCGTCTGTTGCCGGAATATACGGCTCGTCTGCATTGTCGGTATATTCAGCCACTAAGGGTGCTGTTATAGCTATGACAAAGAGTGCGTCAGTGGAATTTGCACGTAAAAATGTAAGAGTAAATGCTGTCGCTCCGGGGATGGTAAACACTCCTATGACGAATGATTTTACAGCGGAGGAAAAAGAAAATATGAGCAGTAATATTCCGGTAGGAAGGTTTGCCGAGCCGCCGGAAATTGCAGAGGCGATATACTGGCTTGCGTCAGACGAATCTTCATATATTACTGGTCATGTCATGGAAATCAGCGGAGGACTGAAATAATTTATGTTCCATTCTGAAAAAAAGACAATTTTTTCTTACAAGGACAAAATTTATCCGGTTTCATTTTCCGCAGTTTCACTGGAAAATTCGGATAAAACAGAAATCGAAAAATACCTCGGCACGAGAGAGTATGAATATTTCAGAAGTCTGAAATACAGAAAAAAGCGTCATGATTATCTCCTGAGCAGACTTAGTGCAAAATTTGCAGCTACAAATCTGGATATATCATATATTCCTGAAAATATAACGATAACAAACGGCTGTTTTATGCAGCCCTGTCTGCACATGAAAAACTGTGAATCGGGATATTCTGTAAGTATTACCCATTGCAGTAATATAGGCATATCGGTGGTATTTCCCGATGAATATGCAGTGGGTATAGACCTTGAATATATTGATACCAAAAGTGCGGATGTGATAAAAGAGTACCTGACAGAGAATGAAAGAATTATAAGCAGAAATGGCAACGATATGATAACAATGATGTGGACTGCAAAGGAAGCACTTTCAAAAATTATCAGAACAGGTTTTACTGCAAATATGAAAATTTTTGAGATTTCAACTACTTGCAGTTCAGATACAGAAAATGTTTTCATTTTGGATTTTTTATATTTTTCAAATATGACAGCATACAGTTTTAGGTTTAAAGAATATATTTTTTCGGTAGTTATGCCAAAAAATTCTGATTTCAGCATATCAGATATTATCAGTCTGTTGAAAAAAATTAAGGAGTGGAAAATCAGTGTCAAATGAATTTAAAGACAGGAATTTTATTGTGACCGGTGGCTGTAAAGGAATAGGAAAAGCCGTAGTGACAGCACTGTTGCATTCAGGTGCAAATGTTGTGGCTACTTATAACAGTTCTGCTGACGAGGCGGAGCAGATGATGAAAGACTCGGAAGATTATGAGGGTACTTTGCATATTTACAAAATGAATGCAGGTCTTGAGGAAGAAATTTCAGATGTGATAAAAAAAATTATTTCCGATTTCAACGGCTGTATTGACGGTCTTGTGAATAATGCCGGAATAACCAGCGATTGTCTGTTGGTAGGAATGAATAGTGACGATTGGAATAATGTTATAAATATCAATCTCAACGGCGTATACAATGTTACAAAAAATGTTATTGTACCAATGCTGAAACGTAAAAAGGGTTCTGTTGTAAATATAAGTTCAGTCAATGGTATGCACGGCGTTGCAGGTCAGACGAATTATAGTGCCTCAAAGGCGGGTGTTATTGCCTTCACAAAGTCTCTTTCAAGGGAAACAGCTGGTAAAAATATCAGGATAAATGCAGTATCACCAGGATATATTAATACTTCAATGGTAAGAAATATGAATGCTGATACTGTTGAACGCATAAAGTCGATGATTCCCGTGCATCGTCTGGGAAGACCGGAGGAAGTTGCAGAGGCTGTTATGTTTCTGCTTAGCGATAGGTCGAGTTATATTACAGGACAGGTTATTGTCATTGACGGTGGTATGACAGCATGATTATGAACTTTAATAATATGTGAATAATATCTTATATATTCCGGATTTATCTTAAGGCAACACCGCATAATGAACAATCAGTACAAAAAGTAAAGAAAAACACTCGGCAGAAATGCCAAGTGAGCAGAGAAATATTCAGTTTTTTAAGCAAAGGCATACAGAATCAGGCCGACGGATAAAATCTGTCAGCCAGATACAGATTCGCCAATGCGAACACGATATTCTGTTTAGCGGTTTGTTTTTTCAAACCTCGGTATCGAGTTCTGCGATAATGAAAGATATTTTTCACTACCGCAAATATATGCTCTACTTTACAGCGTAAAGATGATTTTTCATGCTCTTTTTTCTTTGCTTCTGACTGTTCATTTTTTGATAATTTCTGAATCATGGATGGTCTCTGATTGATCCTGTACTTTATTTTTTTGCCTTTTTTGTTCTTGAGAATTGCTTCCGGACGTTTTTCTATCCCCAAATATCCACTGTCTCCATAAACAGTTTTTTCCTTGCCCGACAGCAGCTCTGCCACTGCTGTTACATCGTGTTCGTTGGCGGCGGTGGTTTTCAGATGGTGTACAAGCCCTGTTTTTTTATCCACTCCTATGTGTGCTTTATACCCGAAGTGCCAGTTGTTTCCCTTCTTTGTAGAATGTGCCTCCAGATCACGCTTCTTTTCACGATTTTTTGTTGAACTGGGAGCTTCTATCAAGGTAGAATCTACTATAGTTCCCTTTTTGAGAATCAGTTTACGCTCTTCAAGAATTTCGACTACTTCTGCAAATATTTTCTCCTGAATTCCGTTTTTTTCCAGAAGATTACGGAATCTTCCTATCGTATCTCCATCTGGTACCTCTTTCGGTGAACCAATACCACAAAAGTTTGAAAACGTCCGGCTGTCTATCACTTCCGTCATTACTTTCATATCTGCCAGATCGTACAGATTCTGAAGCAAGAAGATTCTCAGCATCAATTCCATTGGGTATGGCTTATTTCCACGTTCTCCTTTGTAATAACATGGTTCGATCAACTTTAAAAATCTTTCCCACGGTATGATTCTTTCTATCTTTTCTAAAAACTCTTTTTTCCCGGTTCTGGCTGCTCCGAGTTCATCGTTTATTTCTGCCAGTCTCATTTGTCTTTCCATATCTCTATTATATCACTTATTTGCCTCTTTTGCAACTGTGCGGTGTTGCCTTAATGCGTTTCCATAGTGCTTTTGGTGATGTCTCTTATTATCTGTTTCTCCTGTACATCATGGTTCTTGCACAGATTATACCGATTATCTTTCTTTTTTTCCCTGCATATATATTCACCTCCGAAAGCAGATACTAAATCTTTCTTCATATAATTATATCATTACACGCTTCAAAAATCAAGTGAAATATTCCGGATTTGTACCTGATAATCCACTTTTGTTATGAATAGAGAAACGATTCAGCTTTGGTGAGATGTATAGTTATCCTGCTTAAAAACAAAAATATAATTAAAACATAACTAAGGAATAATTTAAGCCATTTTGCACATACTGATTTTGAGGTGATGTAAAATGGCAAAAAAAGGAATGAAGCGTCCCGAATACACTCATACGCAGCCAAGAAACGACGTGTCTCCTGCACCTGAGATTCATGGAAAAGCTAAGTCTGGAAAGATTCATGCGAATCCTGTAATTGCAGGAACATCAAGTTTTTCACAAAAGGTATGGCATAATAAATCATACTCACACGAAATTCCAATATCTTCTGCATATCCGACTATCGACAACGACCTTGCACGCGACAATCTGGAGAACGATATTCCTGCCGCAGATTTGCAGGATATATAAAAATCTATTCTAAAATTAAACGTCGTTTGCATTTATACAAACGGCGTTTTTACAATGGAGGACACTATGGAATCAGTATGGAATGTTAATACAAAATTGCCGGAATTTCCGGAACCGGAAAAAGATATAGAAACTGACGTTCTTATTATTGGTGGAGGAATTGCAGGAATACTAACAGTATATTTTTTGCATCAGAATGGAGTAAAATATATTCTTGTGGAAAAGGACAGAATATGCTACGGTACAACTCGTAATACAACGGCAAAAATTACTTTTCAGCATGGACTTAACTATCAGAAAATTCTCAGAAGCAGCAGTATAGAAACTGCTCAGAAATATCTGAATGCAAATAAGACAGCTTTTGATAAATATACAGAAATGTGCCATAATATCAAATGTGATTATGAAACAAAGGATAATTATGTGTACTCCATATGCGACAGAAAACAGCTTGAAAGTGAAATAAACATACTTAGTAGAATTGGCTATAAAGCGGAATTTTGCGAAAATCTGCCAATACCGATAAAAACTGTCGGAGCAGTGAAATTTCTGAAACAGGCACAGTTTAATCCGCTTGAATTTATTTCAACAATTGCAGGCGGACTCAATATATACGAAAATACTTTCGTGCGTGAAATGATTGGTACTACAGCAGTTACGGATAAATGCAGAATAAAGGCGGATAAAGTAATTGTTACAACTCATTTTCCCTTTATCAATAAACATGGAAGTTATTTTCTTAAGTTATATCAGCATCGTTCATACGTTATTGCTTTGGAAAATGCTCAGTATGTAAATGGTATGTATGTTGACGAAAATCATAAGGGAATGTCTTTCAGGAATTATGGCGGTTTACTGTTCATAGGCGGTGGAGGTCACAGGACAGGTGAAAAATGCGGAAACTGGAACGAACTGCGTGACTTTGCAAAACTCCACTATCCTGATGCTCATGAGAAATTCTACTGGTCGGCACAGGACGGCATGAGCCTTGATGGAATACCGTATATCGGTAAATATTCACAGAATACTCCGAATCTGTATGTGGCAGGCGGATTCAATAAATGGGGAATGACTGGTGCAATGGTATCTGCAATGATACTCAGCGATATGGTTATGGGCAGACGAAGTGAATATGCAGATATTTTCAGTCCATCAAGAAGTATTATTAAGCCACAGCTTTTTATAAACAGTGGAAAAGCTGTAAAAAATTTGTTTACTCTAACTACTAAAAGATGTCCACATATGGGCTGTGCACTTAAATGGAACTCCGCTGAACATTCATGGGACTGTGCTTGCCACGGTTCACGTTTTTCTGATAAAGGAAAGATTCTTGATAATCCGGCAAATGGCGACTTGAAGTAAATATTTTGAATCAAGTAATTTTGTTTTTATCTTGTTTTTTTAATTCTTGAATATGATATAATATAATTGATAGAAAATCGTGAGGTGATATTATGGCAGGGTTTAAACCAATACCAATTGGAATTGAGGACTTTAAAGAAATAATTGATAAGAATTAATATTTTGTTGATAAAACTTTATTGATTAAAGATATTCTTGATAACGGTTCAAAAATTACTCTTTTTACCCGTCCGAGAAGATTTGGAAAAACACTCAATATGAGTATGCTGAGAAGATTTTTTGAGAAAACAGAAGATGACAATTTATACCTTTTTGATGGACTTTCAGTATCTGAAGCAGGGGAGAAGTACCATAAATATATGGGACAATATCCTGTTATTAGCATCTCTTTGAAAAGTATGAAACAGCCTACATGGGAAGAATCATTTTCACAGTTCAAAGAAATAATTGCTAATGAATTTGAACGTCATCAGGAAATTTTAAAATGAGCTTCAATTTCAGAAAGAAAGAGAAAAAGAATTCAAGGTGTTTTGGAAAATACAGCCGATAACACTGTGTATTTAATTGCATTAAAACTTATCTCCGATTGTCTTTTTCAAAAAGCACAAAGAATCAGGTGACTGTCTATTTTAAGGATAAGCCTCCGAAAGTAGAAACCGGAAAATCTCTCAGAAATATTCTCGAAAAGTATGGTGATGAAAGGTTTAATTCCGAAAATAAACTCGCTGTAAGTCAATTTGAAGTATCTACACCAGATTTTGCTTTTCCGCAAGAAGTATTTCTGATTGATAGTTCCGGACTAGATGCCTATGGATATGAGGGACATTAAAATCTTACAATGAGCAGTCTACTCCCGACAATTGATTTCTGTATTTTTGTAACAACATACCAAACAAACAGTGACGCAAAAATGAGAAGCGTGTTGGATATTATCGCCGATTATGATTGTCCGTTGATTATTGTTCAGAATATGATTGATTCAATAAAATCAAGTCCGGACGGCAAAAAGTCGGTTAATGAAGTTGCTGATGAACATCGGAAATGACTTGAGAAAATCTAATTTCAATAGTCTTATCAAAGCGATGGATATTTTTAACGAAATCCATCCTGAAATTGAATACCACAGGTTGTATGGCATTAAAAAGCAGATTATTGAGATTGTCCGGAATACAAGGGAAGATTTACAGGTAACAGAACAGGAAAGAAAATCTTTGAAGTTTGATTATATAGGATATGGCAGAAAAATTGAGTCTATTTTTGAATCTGTCCAAAGTGAATTGAAGAAAGTTATAAAAATGCTGGAAGATATTAATAATACTGTTGAAAACATCAGAAATCAGATTTCTAATTTAATAAATCTGACACTTAACAATGTATTTAAACTGCTTGACAATACAACAGATGAGGAGAATCAAGAATGAAAAAATATATAGATGATTTACATCTTGTACAGATACTTGATTTTTATACTAAATCAGAAAATAGGTGGTGCAGTTGGCAATGCCACTAAAAAAGGAGTAACAAATTCCACAGCTGAAAGATGACAGAAGAGAACAGCAGTCACAGATAGAAGAAAAAGTTTATTCCGTTGGTAGTGAAAATACAACGGACAGACAGAAATTACAGGATGATTTTTCCTATCTGGAAACTATCACAAAGGAGATGGAACAGGATGTATAATATTTCGGAACTCATGCAGAAACTGGATATGCTGTCACTACTGTTGGAATTTGCAGATAATCCACAGCTGAAAGTGCTTGCTAAATTTCTTGCAGAATGTATCAGTTCTTCTGAAAGTTTTGTCATATTTCTGGGATAAACAAGCAGTGGCAAACCTACACTTATTAACGGACTGATTGGAAAAAAACTTCTTTCTGTGAAAGCGTACCTGACTACTGGCTTTCAGAAATCATACTAAGTCCGGAAAAGAAAAATGATGGATTCTATGCCGTTAATAAAGATGCAACAATGGAGGAAATTGACCGCCCGACCTGCCTGTCTTTAATTGAACAGCCCCCTCAATTTTGAGGTTTTTTAAATTTTCATTAACATCTTTATAGCAGATTATTTTTTGTATAATATGAACATTATTTCATAAAAT
>CAMWUB010000002.1 GCA_947177345.1 uncultured Ruminococcus sp.
GTGCCACAATGACCTATGCTTTTGCATCATGTGGTAATGATGATGAAGCTGGTGATGCTGATAAGTCTTCTACATCAAGTGAAAGTTCTGTTTCTGAATCCAGTGAGGAAGAAACAGATACTGAAACTACTACTGAAGAAGAATCTGAATCTGAATCAGAGGAAGATACTACTGAAGAAGATACTACCGTAACAGATTCAGTTAATGAATCTACAACAAAAGAAAATGATTCTGAAATGAAATTTATTGAACCGGTAGAAAAAACAACTTATGAATTTATCTCCGATGCCGATGATACTGCTTTTTTTGGTAAGTGGGAATGTGAAAAAATTGTTTCTGAGGGCGAAGAAATAACTGACCTTATGGGTATTCCGCTTTATGCTATTTATCAGCTCGAAATCAAGGACGACGGCACGGCAATTATGGGTGAATCCCTTAACGAAATGAGTGACGCTGAAGTCGCTATGACTTATGAATGTGGTATGATTAGTGATACTGAAATGGCTATCATAAATGAAGACGGTGATTCTATGGTTTTCACAATCGACGGAGATTATATGATAGGTACTGAAGAAGGTTACAATGAACAGCTTTATTTTGTTAAAGTCGATGAGTTCACACCTTTTGATTTTGAAGCCTTTATGAATGAATTTCAGGAGAGCCTCGGCGATTTGGAAGTTGATGATGAAACATTTGATTCTTCTGATGAGTCTGTAAGTGGTGATTCAGATAGTACAGATGATTCCGGTGAGTATGATGCTTATAATAATGACCTTGTTGATGATAGTTCTGAAACGGGCGAAGAATCAGTATCAGAATAATTTCAGGTGAGGAAAATGAAAAAAATTCTTGTATTTCTTACGGCTTGTGTATTCATGTCAGTTATGATTTCCTGTGGTGAAAAGGAAGAAAGTTCCGCCGGTGACGGTTCTGTAATTTCAACATCTGCGGACGAAAGTTCATTAGTTCAGATGGAAACTCATGCTTATGATAATAGCATAGATAAAAGTATTTTTGTAGGTAAGTGGGAGTGTTATAAACTCGTTACAAATGATGCCGAACTGACTACAATAGGTGGTATACCCTCATATGCAATATTTCAGTATGATATTCGTGAAGACGGTACAGTAGCTCTTCCTGATTTTCTTATGGAAATTGCAGATGAAAATGCTACATCTTACAAATGGGGTACTATAAGCGATACTGAAATAGAAATAACCGGTTCTGACGGAAGTGCTATTGTATACGTTATGAATGACGGAAATCTTGAAAATATCGACACAAACGGTGAAGAAATTTATCTGAAAAAAGTGGACGAATTTCAGTATTTTGACTTCAAAACATACTATGAAGAAATAGCAAATCAGAATCAATATGTACTCACACCTGTTGAGACCGACGCAGCCGGAAATATTATCGGCGAGGGTGAACCGATTACAGTTAATGCAAATTAAATCATAACCAACGGACTTTCTTTTTATAAAAAGTCCGTTGTTTTTCAGATTATAAGGGGGTGCGTTTATGTCATTCATGTTAAATGATGTAGTACCGTGGGGAAGAAATTTCAGTGAATATGTAAATATGTTCAATCTTACTGAAAGTGATTTGTCAAAGAAAATCGCTGGTTTCGGAGATGGTCCGGCGAGTTTCAACTATGAAGCAACTGAAAAGGGTTATGATGTCGTATCTTTTGACCCTGTTTATCAGTTTTCAGAAGAAGAACTAAGTAAACGTATTGAGGAAGTACGTATTATAGTAATGCAACAGATGAAAGAAAATATGGATAATTACGTATGGGAAAATATACAGAATTTAAATGAACTTGAAAATCTGCGTATGTCTGCAATGCGACTATTTTTATCGGATTATGAGTGCGGAAAGGCTGAAAAACGTTATATAGTCCATACCCTCCCCGAAAGATTACCATATAATGACGATACTTTTGATATTGGTCTGAGTTCGCATTTTCTTATGATGTATACTTCCTTAGGATATGATTTTCATATTAAGGCAATATCTGAAATGCTGAGAGTATGCAGAGAAGTAAGAATATTCCCTATAGTTGACCTCGATGCTAATAAAACATCGCTTATAAATGATGTGTTAAGTTACTTCAATAATCATTATACTACTGAAATCGTAACGACAAATTATGAATTTCAGAAAGGTGAAAATAAACTGCTTATTATAACCAAATAAATAAAAAACGGACTTTTTTATAAAAAAAAGTCCGTTTTTTGTATTCTGCGTGTTAAATTATTTCCTTGCCGTAATGCCATGAATAGTCAAGCATTTCTACTGTATAGCCGTTAAGTTTTTCGAGTAATGGGAGTACATCTTTTTTGGCTGATTCGAGGTCATGTTCGAGATAATTTCCGCACTCTATCGGTGAACAACCCATAATTTCGCCATCGTATTCTGATATGTACCTATATGCATCTCTTACAAGTTTTATTGCGTTTTCGTGAGGAAGTCCACGGGTGAGCAGGTAGAAACCAGTCCGGCAACCCATAGGACCCACATATATTATATTTTTTCCGTATTCTGAATTTCTTGCGTATGTTGCGAATATGTGTTCTATAGTATGCAGTGACGGATTAGAGATATATTTTCCACCGTTTGGACGTACCATTCTTATATCATACGTCACAATATCGTCATCTGTTCTTGATATGTACATACCAACACCAAATTTAGTATGGTCAACCTGAAAACTTGCTATTTTTTCCATTTTATAAAACTCCGTTCATTAGATTTTTCATATCGTCGGGGATATCCGACTTTATAGTTATAAATTCGTCCGTGATTGGATTTCTGAAAGACATCATACCACAGTGAAGAGCCTGTCTTGAAATATCCTGACGACTTCCGCCGTATAGGTCATCACCGGCGAGGGCGTGACCTATATGCGAAAAATGTACTCTTATCTGGTGAGTACGTCCGGTTTCAAGATTTATTTCAAGAAGTGAATACTTTTCGTTATGGGTGATACGTCTGTAATGTGTAACTGCCTGCTGACCGTCCGGACGGACACACCGTACTATTATTGATTCACATTCACGGGCGATTGGTGCATTGACAGTACCGGAAATATCTGTTATTCCGTGTACTATCGCATAATAAGTTTTTTTACATGACTTCTGTAGAATATTTGCGGAAAACGGATTCTTTGCGATTATGACTAATCCGGAAGTGTCCTTGTCAAGACGATTTACAGGTCTGAAAGTAAGTTCCGGATATAGCGACGAAAAATAATTACCGAGCGTATCACCCTGATGTTTTATTGAGGGGTGTACAGGTATTCCGGCAGATTTATCGAAAATAATAAGATGTTCATTTTCAAAAGTTATCGGAATATTTAGTTCCGGATTCGGTTCAAGAAATTTATTGTCATTTATTTTCAGTATGATTATATCACCATTGTAAACCGTATCAATAGTGCGGATTACTTCACCGTTACGAGTTATACCATTTTCCTCACGCTTCAGTTTTGTCAGCAAACGCCGTGAAACGTCTTTTTTTTCGGTAAGAAATTTTTGCAGTGTCATCGGATTTTCTGAGTTTACGGTTAATTTTAATTCTTTCAGAATAATCGTCCTCCCTTACGTAAATGGAAATACTTAAAGAAAAAGCTGTCATAAGTTCCGGCAGAAAATAAGGAGCAGTAACAAGTGTGATTATCGGGAAAGAATACGCCAGTAATAGTTTAATCATACCTGAATGTCTTCCACGCATGAACCGGAAAGAATAACATATTGACCGCAATACGCTTTTCTGCGGAAAGTGTGCCATTAAAAACGGTACTACGAAAAGGGTCAGGCGGACGTTAAGCCAGAAATATAATGATAATATCGTGAATACTACAGCCTGTACTACTATGAATAAATTATCTGTATTCATGATAAGATAATATGCTGTAAATCCGCATATAGCTGTGGGAATAAGTGCGAGTATTCCTATTAATTTTGTCCAGAGCGATAACGCAAGACTTCTGCCGAAATTCCTGCCATTCACAAATACTTCAGATAATGGCGTGAAATTTCTGCTGTTATTTTCATAACATATTTCACATAATCTGTATGCTGATACGTATATAAGCGGTGCAGTAGTCAGCCACCGGAGTATCATTACAAATACGGAAACAGTAACCTGTATGGGATTATTACCGCTGAAAAGTTCAATAGGTTTTATTTCACCGACGTAAATGAGCAGGCTATATACTGTAGCCTCAACAGCACGGAAAAATATTTCCGGAAAAAACGGTAGCATACATATTATAAAAGTACTTATACGTTTACGTTTAAGTAAAGCCTTTGAATATTTTATCAGTTCCCGTAACTTCATAGAATATACCTCCGGAATTTTTTTAGATATATTATGTACGGAAACTGTAAAAATATTCAATTACAGAAATTCTTCCGGAACTTTATTATATGGGCAGTATCCTAATATCTCGAAAGCCTGAGAATTTAACCACATCTGAGTTGTTACAAGAATGTCGAAACCCTCGCCGAATGGTGTTGTAAGTACATCGGGGTTATATTTAGGCAGTCCGAAACATAACAGCATATTTGAAATTATCCCGCCGTGTGTGATTATCGCACTATTTGTTATACCGTCGTTCATCATATCCATTATGATATTATGTATAGCCTTGTAAGTCCGTGCGGTCATCTGCTGGAGGCTTTCGCCGTTAGGTGCGTGCGAATCCTTACCACCTTTTAACCATTTCTTGTAATCCGGATTGTTTATTAATTCTTCAACACTTTTGTTTTCAAAGTCTCCGAAGTCGATTTCACGTAAATCGTCTACCGTTACAATTTGTGTTTCCGGAAAAAGTATATCAGCAGTTTCCATACACCTTTTCAGCGGTGAACTGTAAACTCTATGTACTATGGGATAATCGAACTCGTCCATTTTTGAGGCTATTTCCGCTGCCCCCTTATCTGACAGCGGAACATCTGTTTTTCCTATATATATACCTTTTTCGTTAGCATCGGTCATACCGTGCCTTATGATACTTATTCTGTAACCTTTCATATTATCCAATCCTTTCAAGACCGTATAATTAATTATAGTATTCCGGAAGTTTTTTGTCAAGTAAAATGTATAGGCAAAGTGCATAAAAAACAGATGTTTTTTTTTAACTTCCGGCAAATATAATGAAAAATATGTCAGAAATCCTGAAATTATTTCATATTTCACCATATTTACATATTATACAAAATGTATTATAATATATATTGGATTACATTATTTCAGGAGGTTTATTGGAATGAACTCAGATTTTGCAAGAATAATCACTTTACAGCGTAAGGAAAAACATATCAGTCAGAAACAGGTGGCAAATGATTTAGGTATATCTCAGGCATTACTTTCACACTATGAAAAGGGAATCCGTGAATGTGGACTTAGTTTTCTTGTCAAGATAGCGGATTACTATAACGTATCATGTGACTATCTTCTCGGACGTACTCCCGAACCGGACGGAAAAAATATTACTATTGAAGACATTCCTGACGACGACGGCAATAATAAACTCGAAATGCCCTCACCTAAAATTATAAACTTCAACAGACGTATTGTAAATAATTCAATCAGTCTGCTGTTCAGTTTCGCACAGAAAGCTAACAGTATAACTCTTATAAAGGAAGTTTCTACTTATTTAATGCTTACGGTCTATAAACTTTTCCGGATAGTATATAATGCCAATCCGCATAATGACCAGAAATTGTTTCGTATTCCTAAAGTAATCGCAAATGACAGTGCAGACGCTATAATCGCTATGAGCGAAGCTAATATAAAATCCGCTTCAAGTGGTATATCCCTTGACGGCAACGACAGTGTAAAAGATTTCGACACACTTTACGTAACTACCGCAACATTACAGAAAGATTACGCACAGTATTCTTCGTCATTACTTAATCTCATAAAGCATAGCGAGGAAAAAATAGCCCGTACCCGTGAAAAATACTGAAATTAAAACCGCACAGACTTCAATAAGCCTGTGCGTGATTTTTTATATCTCACCTTGTCTTGTTATATTGCCGTCTTCGTCATATTCTACAACTTTATAATGACGACTGTTTCCAAAGCGTTCTAATCTTTTTTTTAGTTTTCCGTCCGGATACCATTTATAAGCTACTCCGGTAAAAGCACCTTGATACATAATTGTATATGACCATGGTGTACCTTCATAATAAAATGAAACGTATTCACCTTTCATGTAGCCATCCTGATACATTGCGTAATATCTGACGTTACCGTTTTCATAAAGTTCATATAGTAGTCCGGAAAATGGTTTTCCACCGGATTCAATGGGATTGTCGTATAATCTTGTGAATGGTTCTTCGTACTCAGGCATTGCATACTCATCATATAATACACCATTTGCTTTTACATAGTCGAATAACAGAAATTCCGGCATTTTTTCCGTATTCATATCAGTCAATTTTCGGGAGTGTATCGAAAGATTTCTTTAATTCCTCATCTGTCGGGATATAGTCGGACATTCTGCCGTCGTTGAAAGCACCGTAAGCATACATATCAAAGTAACCTGTTCCGGTAAGTCCGAAGAGGATTGTTTTTTCTTCTCCGGTTTCCTTGCACTTCATAGCCTCGTCGATAGCACACTTTATAGCGTGACTGCTTTCCGGAGCAGGTAAAATGCCCTCAACTCTTGCGAACTGCTGTGCGGATTCAAAGACTGCTGTCTGTTCTACTGATACGGCTTCCATAAGTCCTTGGTCATAGAGTTCAGAGAGAACCGCACTCATACCGTGATACCTCAGACCTCCGGCGTGATTTGCTGACGGCATAAATCCACTACCGAGGGTGTACATTTTCTGTAACGGACATACTTTACCGGTATCGCAGAAATCGTAAGCGTATACACCTCTTGTTAAACTCGGACATGATGCCGGTTCAACTGCTATGAATCTGTAATCTTTTTCGCCTCTTAACTTCTCACCCATGAACGGCGAAATAAGTCCGCCGAGATTTGAACCACCTCCGGCACAGCCTATTATTATATCCGGAGTTATACCGTATTTGTCCATAGCAATTTTAGATTCCATACCTATTACTGACTGGTGCAGAAGTACCTGAGACAGAACGCTTCCGAGTACATAACGGTAGCCGTCCTGAGATGTTGCTTTTTCTACTGCTTCGGATATAGCACAGCCGAGACTTCCGTTAGTATCGGGAAATTTAGCTAAAATTTTTCTGCCTACTTCCGTAGTATTCGACGGCGACGGTGTAACGTTTGCACCGTAAGTACGCATTACTTCACGGCGGAAAGGTTTCTGTTCATAAGAACATTTTACCATATATACCTGACAATTCAAGTCAAAATACGAACACGCCATTGAAAGTGCCGTACCCCACTGACCTGCTCCGGTTTCGGTGGTTACGCCTTTAAGACCCTGTTGTTTTGCGTAATAAGCCTGTGCGATTGCGGAGTTAAGTTTATGACTTCCGCTTGTGTTGTTGCCCTCGAATTTGTAGTATATTTTCGCTGGTGTATCAAGTTTCTTTTCGAGACAATAAGCCCTTACGAGTGGTGACGGACGATACATTTTATAAAATTCCTGAATTTCTTCGGGAATATCAATGTATCTGTCAGTTTCATTGAGTTCCTGTTTAACGAGTTCGTCACAGAAAACGTTGCCGAGTTCTTCAGCGGTACAGGGTTGAAGTGTAGCCGGATTAAGAAGCGGAGCTGGTTTTTTCTGCATATCCGCACGGACGTTATACCACTGTTTAGGCATTTCGTGTTCTTCGAGATATATTTTGTACGGGATTTTTTCTGACATATTGGAAAATTCTCCTTTTCTGATATTTTATACAAAAAAATTCTATCACGAATACCGGATAATGTCAAGTGTCCGGAAAATATTATACTATGCTTTGTTTATTGTCAACAAATTATTGACCGTTTTTTTGTATACAATCACGTTTTTAAAAAATTCTGAAAAATATGTGAGAGTATTTTATTTCTGAAACGTCTATATTATTGAAAGGGGCTTTTATCGGGGTATATTTTGACGGTAAGCAACTGATGATATAAATTTGATTTTTCCTTTTTAAATAAAAAAAATATACCCTGATAAAATTATTGACATAAGCGTTTTTTTAGTGTATACTTAAATCAGTCATTATTGACAGATTATTTAAAGGAGTGGTTGATTTGAGTAAAAAGAAAACACAAACTTCCGGAACTAAACCGGATATTTCCGGAGCAGGTACGGCAGTAGTAGAAGAAACTGTCGTGACCGAAACAGTACCGGAATCCCCACCGAAACCTATAAAGCCATATTATGCCGGAATTGATATTGTAAAAATTTTGGCTATGTTTATGGTTATATGCGTTCATACGTATCTTCACGACGGTATGTACGGTGAACCCATTACGGATTCTAAATTTATAATTCCCATAGCGTGCCGGTGGCTTTCGTATACGTGCGTACCGCTTTTCATGATTTGTACAGGCTATCTTATGAAAAACAAGAAGCTGACCGGTAAATATTATCTTGGACTTGTAAAAATCATAGTAATATATATTATAATAAGTATAATATGTATGAAGTTCAATCACGATAAATACGGTACTGATTTCAGCGACAAATGGACGGTCTTAAAAGGATTTCTACAGTACAGCAATGCTAATTATGCATGGTACGTAAACTATTATATAGCCATTTTCCTGTGTATACCGTTTCTTAACCTTGCGTTCAACGGTCTGGAGACGAAAAAACAGAAATTCGTACTTGTTGTCACGTCAGCTATGTTGACGGTTTTTGCAAGAAGTCTTTTTATCGGTTTCGAGAGTGGCAACCAGATAAAACTTCTGCCGGATTATCTTAATGGTGCATGGCCTTTCGCTTACTACTTTGCCGGTGCGTTTATCCGAGAATATCCGCCTAAATGCAATATAAAAAATAAACTGCTTATTTTTGTCGGATATGCTCTGAGTTTATTTTTCCTGACACAGAGTACATATAAACAGTCATTGGCAGATGTTGAAAATTATAACAGATTTACTTCATGGCACTTCAATGACTATGGCACATATCCTGTATATCTGCTTGCGGTATTCACATTTATGTTGTTGTTCGATATAAAAACAAAAAACAAAGTAGTTAAATTCATACTCAGACAGCTTTCAGGCGTTACTTTCGGAACTTATCTCATTTCATACATTTTCGACGCTAAAAATTACGGTGAATTTAATGAAAAATATCCGGTTGTATATGACAGGTGGTCACACGCCATTGAAATAGTAGGAAAAAATTTTCTTTGTGCTTTGGTATGCGGACTTATTATACATAATCTGTATAATCTCTGTGAGTTCCTTACAAAAAAACTTATTCAGAAAATAAAATCCGGAAAAGCAGTCGTTGTGGAAGAGTAATTTTTAAAGACCTCTTTAATAAAGAGGTCTTATTTTATGGATATTATAATTAAATTATTTTTTATATTAATGAAAAATTTACTATATTTCCGGATTTTTTTTTAAAAAAAGGTTGCATTATCCGAAAAGGTATGATATAATAAACTTCGTTGAGTACACAGTGTGTACCAGACTGTCAGAAGATATGCGAGGAAACAGAAGGTTGCCGACGGTATGTCGGGTAATTTCTGCGGAGTATGTCCGATTTTAAACCGGGCGATTGGGATAATGAACACAGTAAGTGCTTTTTCAGAATCATATATTTCTATATGATGCTGTTGTATTATGCACTTTTGTCCTGATTACCGGAAAACATTATATTGTTTTTCGGATTTTTTTGTCAGATGATGTATGAAACACACGGGAACGTGTGTGAATCCCATAGGAGAGTGTTTCTCCGCCCCCAGTAATAGAGTTAAGGAGGCGAAATAAATGGCAGTGAATGAAAAAATCAGATTCAAGATTAAGGGCTATGACCACGCAACTGTTGATATTGCAGCAGCTAAAATCGTGGAGGCAGCTAAGAGAAGTGGTGCAAGAGTTTCAGGACCTATCCCGCTCCCTACTGATAAGGAAGTTGTTACTATTCTCCGTGCAGTTCATAAGTACAAGGACAGCCGTGAGCAGTTCGAAATGAGAACACACAAGAGACTTGTAGACGTTATCCGTCCTACAGAAAAAACAACTGCTGCTCTTGATAAACTTGAAATCCCGGCAGGCGTAGACGTTGTTATGGAAGTGAAGTAATTTCCATTAGCCTGTAAAATACCGTTAGGGAAACGGAATGGTGGTAAACCACCGGTCAAGTTGATTTATTCAACCAATAACCATTCAGGAGGAATTGAAATGCAGAAAGGCATTATCGGAAAGAAAATCGGTATGACACAGATTTTCGACGAATCAGGAAAAGTTATTCCTGTTACAGTAGTAGAAGCCGGTCCGTGCGTTGTTGTTCAGAAGAAAACCGTTGAAAATGATGGTTATTCAGCACTTCAGCTCGGTTATGGCGACGTTAAGATTTCAAGAGTAAACAAGCCTATGAAAGGTCATTTTGACAAGGCTGATGTTGCTTGCAAGAAAACTCTTAAAGAATTCAGACTTGACGACTGTGACACACTCAATGTCGGAGACCTCGTAAAAGTTGATACTTTTACAGTCGGTGAAGCTGTTGACGTTGTAGGCGTAAGCAAGGGTAAAGGTTTTGCCGGAGCTATCAAGCGTCACAATCAGCACAGACTTAAGGAAACTCACGGTACAGGTCCTGTACACAGACAGGCTGGTTCAATGGGTGCTTGCTCTTCACCATCGAGAATTTACAAGGGTAAGGGTATGGCTGGTCACATGGGTGCAGAACAGGTTACTGTTCAGAACCTTGAAATCGTTAAAGTAGATGTAGAAAATAATCTTATCGCTATCAAGGGTGCTATTCCTGGTGCTAAGGGCGGTATTGTCTATATCGTGGACAGCGTTAAGGCTTAAGGAAGGAGGAAACAGATATGTCAACAATTTCAGTATTTGATATGACAGGCAAGCAGGTTTCCGAAACAGAGCTTTCAGACGCAGTTTTCGGAATTGAACCGAATCAGGCAGTTATGCACGCTATGGTTGTAAACTACCTCGCTAATCAGAGACAGGGTACACAGTCCACTCTTACAAGAACAGAAGTAAGCGGTGGTGGCAGAAAGCCCTGGAGACAGAAAGGTACAGGTCATGCAAGACAGGGTTCAACAAGAGCTCCGCAGTGGACACACGGTGGTGTTGCTCTCGGACCTAAGCCAAGAGATTACAGCTACTCCCTTAACAAGAAAGTAAAGAGACTCGCTATGAAGTCTGCACTTTCCACAAAGGTTCTTGACAATAATCTCATTGTTCTTGATTCCCTTACACTCGACAGCTACAAGACTAAAACCGTTGTTGAAATGCTTAAGGCACTCGGCGTTGAGGGCAAGGCTCTTATCGTTACCGCTGAAGCAGATTCAAAGGTAATCAAGAGTGCAAGTAATATCCCTGGCGTAAAGACTGCTGCCGTAAACACTCTTAATGTATACGACATTCTCAATTACGACAAATTCATTGTTGTAAAGAATGCTGTAGGAAAAATCGAGGAGGTGTACGCATAATGAACACACCACAGGATATAATTTTAAAACCCGTTATCACTGAAAGAAGTATGGATAATCTTCAGTTAGGAAAGTACACCTTTAAAGTAGCTAAAAACGCTACAAAACCTGAAATCAAAAAGGCTGTAGAAAAGCTTTTCGGTGTTGAGGTTGCAAAGGTTACAACTATGAATGTAAAAGGCAAACTCAAGAGAGTAGGCAGATATCAGGGTATGACACCTTCATGGAAAAAGGCTATTGTTACTCTTACAGAGGGTTCAAAAGCTATTGAGTTCTTCGAGGGTATGGTTTAATTAATTAAACCTAAGGTATGGGAGTAATGCTCCCGCAAAAAACGCATTTTTTAAGGAGTGAAACAAATGGCTATAAAAAGCTATAAGCCTACGACACCGTCGAGAAGACAGATGACTGTCACTGACTACTCGGTATTGTCAAAGGTTGAGCCGGAAAAAAGCCTTCTCGAACCTATGAAGAAGAAGTCGGGAAGAAACAGTTACGGCAGAATAACAGTTCGTCACAGAGGTGGCGGAAATAGAAGAAAGTACCGTGTTATCGATTTCAAGCGTGATAAAGATAACATGATTGCTACGGTTCTTACACTTGAATACGACCCGAACAGAAGTGCATTTATAGCACTCGTTCAGTACGAAGACGGCGAAAAAAGATACATTCTTGCTCCTAACGGTCTCAAAGTTGGTGACAAGATTGAATCCGGTTCAGAAGCTGATATCAAACCCGGTAACGCTCTTAAACTCGCTGATATTCCGGTTGGTACATTCATACACGCTATCGAACTTTATCCCGGTAAGGGTGCACAGCTCGTAAGAAGTGCAGGAAATCAGGCACAGCTTATGGGTAAGGAAGATGTTTACGCACTTGTAAGACTTCCCTCAGGCGAAATGAGAAAAGTTCCGATAAACTGTAAGGCTGCAATCGGTCAGGTATCAAATATAGACCATGAAAACGTTAATTACGGTAAAGCCGGTAGAGTTCGTAACATGGGCTGGAGACCTACTGTACGTGGTTCTGTCATGAACCCTTGTGACCACCCACACGGTGGTGGTGAAGGTAAATCACCTGTAGGACGTCCCGGACCTGTGACACCTTGGGGTAAACCGGCACTCGGTTACAAGACCCGTAAGGCTCACCACAGAACTGACAAATTTATTGTAAGACGTCGTAACGGCAAGTAATCTGAAAGGAGGAACTTATTCATGAGTAGAAGTATTAAAAAAGGTCCTTATGTGCAGGAAGTTCTCCTTAAGAGAGTTGTGGCTATGAACGAGGCAGGAGAGAAGAAAGTTCTTAAAACATGGAGCAGGTCTTCAACAATTTTCCCTGATTTCGTAGGTCATACATTTGCTGTTCATGACGGACACAAACACGTGCCGGTATATGTGACAGAAGACATGGTAGGTCACAAACTCGGTGAGTTCGCACCTACAAGAACCTATAAGGGTCACGCCGGTTCAAAGACATCTAACAACGGCAAGAAATAAGCGGAAGGAGGAGTTAAGATGGAAGCAAGAGCTTATTTAAAGAATGCTCGTATATCACCCAGAAAAGTTCAGATTGTTCTTGACCTTATCAGAAACAAGCCTGTAGACATCGCACTGGCTACACTGGATTTGACTCCGAAGGCTGCAAGTCCTATCGTTGCAAAGCTTGTAAAGTCCGCTCAGGCAAATGCTGAAAACAATTTCAGCATGGACAGAGATAATCTTGTGATTTCCGAGTGTTTCGTTACTCCCGGACCTATCATGAAGAGAATCATGCCGAGAGCTCAGGGCAGAGCATACAGAATTTTAAAGAGAACATCACACATCACAGTTGTTCTTAAAGAAAAAGAATAATCCCAAGGAGGTCTGATTAATGGGACAGAAAGTTAATCCGCACGGTCTTCGTGTCGGCGTTATTAAGGATTGGGATTCACGCTGGTATGCCAATAAGGCAGAGTTCGGAAATAATCTCGTTGAAGATTACAATGTCCGCAACTTCATAAAGAAGAACTTATATGCTGCTGGTGTTCCCAGAATCGAAATTGAACGTTTCGCAGACAAGGTAAGAATACACATACACTGTGCTAAGCCGGGTATCGTTATCGGTCGTGGCGGTGCAGAAATAGAAAAACTCAGAGTTAAACTCGAAAAGATGATGGGTAAACAGGTTTTCATAAACATCATCGAAGTAAAACAGCCTGATATGGACGCACAGCTTGTAGCTGAAAAAATCGCTCTTGACCTTGAAAACAGAGTTTCTTTCAGACGTGCTATGAAACAGTCAATCGGCAGAACTATGAGACTTGGTGCAAAGGGTATCAAGGTTAAGGTTTCCGGAAGACTTGCCGGTGCTGAAATCGCAAGAAGTGAAAGCTATCATGAGGGAACTATTCCGCTTCAGACAATCCGTGCTGATATTGATTACGGTTTCGCAGAAGCTGATACAACATACGGCAAAATCGGCGTAAAGGTATGGGTTTACAAGGGCGAAGTTCTCAAGGGCGATGCTGCTAAGGCTGCTGAAAAGCGTGAAAAGGTTGAAAGAAAGTCCGACAACAGAAACAATGACCGTCGCCGTCGTGACGACAGACGTGACGGTAACAGACGTGGCGGAAGAAATTTCAACCGTGATTCCAGAAGAGAAGGAGGTAACCAGTAATGCTTCTTCCAAAGAGAGTTAAATACCGTAGGGTTCACAGAGGACGTTTAAAGGGTAAGGCTTACAGAGGCAATAAGGTGACATATGGTGATTACGGTCTTCAGGCACTCGAACCGTCATGGATTACTTCCAATCAGATTGAGTCAGCCCGTATCGCTATGACACGTTATATCAAGAGAGGCGGTCAGGTATGGATTAAGATTTTCCCTGACAAGCCAATCACTGAAAAGCCAGCTGAAACCCGAATGGGTTCAGGTAAAGGTTCACCGGAATACTGGGTTGCAGTTGTTAAACCCGGCAGAGTGCTTTTTGAAATAAAGGGCGTTCCGGAAGAAACAGCAAGGGAAGCTATGCGTCTTGCTATGCATAAACTTCCTATCAAGTGCAAGTTCGTTACTAAAGCAGAGCAGGAGGTGGAGCAGTAATGAAGGCTTCAGAAATCAGAGAAATGTCTGTTGACGAGCTGAACGAAAAGCTCACCAGTCTGAAAGAAGAGCTTTTTGCTCTCCGCTTTCAGCACGCTATCAACCAGCTTGAAAATACAGCACGTTTAAAGGCTGTAAAGAAAGATATTGCACGTGTAAAGACACAGCTCAATGCAGTGCAGTAAGAAAGGGAGGATTTAGCTAATGTCTACTGAAAGAAACCTTAGAAAGACAAGAGTAGGTAAGGTTGTAAGCGATAAGATGGATAAAACCGTTGTAGTTGCTATCGTTGATAACGTTAAACACCCGCTTTATAAGAAAATCATCAAGCGTACCGTCAAGCTCAAGGCTCATGACGAAAACAATGAGTGCAGAATCGGCGACCGTGTTGAAGTTATGGAAACACGTCCGCTTTCCAAGGACAAGAGATGGCGTGTTACAACCATCATTGAAAAGGCTAAGTAATTTTATATAAGCTTTATGCTTGAAAGGAGGAACTCGCTGTGATACAGATGCAGACTTATCTTAAAGTCGCTGATAACACTGGCGCTAAGGAGCTTATGTGTATCAGAGTTCTGGGAGGTACACGCAGAAGATATGCAAATATCGGCGATGTAGTCGTTGCTTCCGTCAAGAAAGCAACACCCGGAGGCGTTGTAAAAAAGGGCGATGTTGTAAAGGCAGTTATCGTTCGTTCAGCAAAGGGTCTCAGACGTGAAGACGGTACTTATATCCGCTTCGATGAGAACGCTGCTGTTATTATCAAGGAAGACAAGAACCCGAAAGGCACACGTATATTCGGACCAGTTGCGAAAGAATTACGTGAAAAGGAATATACAAAAATTCTCAGCCTTGCTCCGGAAGTTCTTTAATGGAGGTGTCATTCGATTATGAGCAAAGTACACGTTAAAACCGGTGACACTGTTATCCTCCTTACTGGTAAGTACGAGGATAAGTTCAACGGTAAGGGCGACAGAAAAACCGGCAAGGTTGTTCAGGTAAGCCCTAAGGAAGGCAAGGTAATTGTTGAGGGTATCAACATGATTACCAAGCACATAAAGCCTACAAGAATGGGCGAAAAGGGCGGTATCGTAAGAACTGAAGCTCCTGTTTACGCTTCAAAGGTACAGCTTGTATGCCCTGAATGTGGCAAGCCTACAAGGGTTGGTCACGTTATCGAGGACGGCAAAAAGCTCCGTGCTTGCAAGAAGTGCGGTAAGTCTTTTGAATAATATAAAGGAGAAACGACAATGGCAAGATTAAAGGATTATTACGTTAGCGACGTTGCTCCTGCACTCATGAAGAAGTTCGGCTACAAGAGCGTTATGCAGATTCCGAAACTCGAAAAGGTTGTTATCAACGTCGGAGCAGGCGAAGCTAAGGACAATGCTAAGGTTATCGACGCTATCATGACAGACCTCGCTGCTATAACAGGTCAGAAGCCGATAGTTTGCAGAGCCAAGAAGTCTGTAGCTAACTTCAAACTCCGTGAGGGTATGCCGATAGGCGTTAAGGTTACACTCAGAAGTGAAAAAATGTACGAATTTGTGGATAAGCTTTTCAATGTAGCATTCCCACGTGTTCGTGACTTCAGAGGTATCAACGGTAACTCTTTCGACGGTAAGGGCAACTACTCAACAGGTATCAAGGAACAGCTTATCTTCCCTGAAATCGAATACGATAAAATCGACAAGGTAAGAGGCATGGACATCAACTTCATCACTACAGCTAATACTGATGAAGAAGCTAAAGAGTTGCTTACACTTTTAGGCGCTCCGTTCATCAAGTAATCAGGGAGGTTTTGAAATGGCTAAAAAGGCAATGATTAACAAGCAGCAGAGAACTCCCAAGTATTCCACAAGAGCATACAACAGATGCAAGATTTGTGGCAGACCGCACGCATATCTCAGAAAGTTCGGCATCTGCCGTATCTGTTTCAGAGAGCTTGCTCATGACGGTCAGATACCGGGTGTTAAAAAGGCAAGCTGGTAAAATACAAGAAGGAGGTCATTCGGCATGCAAATCACTGATACAATAGCAGATTTATTAACACGAATCCGCAATGCGAATACTGCAAAGCACGCCACAGTTGACGTTCCCGCTTCAAGAGTTAAGAAGGACATCACACAGATTCTCGTTGACGAGGGCTATGTGAAGGACTTCAAACTCATTGAGGACGGTAAGCAGGGTGTTATCAGAATCACGCTTAAATACGGCGACAACAAGTCACCTGTAATAACTGGTCTCAGAAGAGTTTCCAAGCCTGGTCTGCGTATCTACTCAAGTTGTGCAGATATGCCAAAGGTTAGAAAAGGTCTGGGTATCGCAATCGTTTCAACTTCAAAGGGAATCGTTACCGACAAGAAAGCAAGAGAGCTTAATGTCGGCGGTGAAGTTCTCGCATACATCTGGTAAGGAGGAACTAAAATGTCAAGAATAGGCAAAATGCCCGTTGCAGTTCCGGCAGGTGTAGAAGTTGCTATCAACGACAACTGCGTTACAGTCAAGGGAGCTAAGGGCGAACTTACAACACAGTTCAGTAAGGAACTCGGCATTGAGTACGCTGACGGTGTTATCACAGTAACAAGACCGAGCGACGATAAAAAACATCGTTCATTACACGGTCTTACAAGAACACTTATTGCCAATATGGTTGAGGGTGTTACAAACGGATATTCCAAAACTCTTGAAATAGAGGGTGTCGGCTACCGTGCAGCAAAACAGGGAAATGCGGTTAAAATCAACCTCGGTTTTTCCCACGATGTTATTATTGAGGAAACAGATGCTATCAAGCTGGACGTTCCTCAGCCTAACAGAATCGTTGTAAGCGGTATCGACAAACAGGCTGTAGGTCAGTTTGCAGCTGAAATACGTGAAAAGCGTCCGCCTGAACCGTACAAGGGCAAGGGTATAAGATACGCCGGTGAACGTATTATCCGCAAGGAAGGTAAGTCCGGTAAGGGCAAGAAGTAATTAAAAGGAGCAAATTGCTATGATTAAGAAATTCGACAGCAATAAGGCAAGATTAAAGAGACACCGCAGAGTCCGTGCAAAGATATCCGGTACTGCTGAACGCCCACGTCTCAATGTGTTCCGTTCTTCAAAGCATATCTATGCTCAGCTTATCGACGACGTGAACGGTGTTACTCTTGCTTCTGCATCAAGCATGGACAAAGGTTTTGAAGGCAACGGCGGTAACATCGAAGCAGCACGCAAAGTCGGTGCAATGATTGCTAAAAATGCTACAGATAAGGGCATTACAGAAGTTGTTTTCGACAGAGGCGGTTATCTTTATCACGGACGTGTCAAGGAACTCGCTGAAGGCGCACGTGAAAACGGATTAAAGTTCTAAGAGGGAGGTAAAACAATGGCAAATATTGAAACACAGGCTCCTGAACTCGTTGAAAAGGTTGTTTCTATCAACCGTGTATCAAAGACTGTCAAGGGTGGTCGTATCATGAAGTTCTCCGCACTCGTTGTAGTCGGCGACGGCAATGGTACTGTAGGTTTCGGTCTCGGCAAATCCGGTGAAGTTCCGGACGCTATCCGCAAGGGTATCGAAGATGCAAAGAAGAACCTTGTAAAAATTCCGCTTAAGGGAACAACAATCCCTCACGAAATCGTCGGAGCTTTCGGAGCTGGCAGAGTTCTTATGAAGCCCGCTGCACCTGGTACTGGTGTTATTGCCGGTGGTCCTGTACGTGCGGTAATCGAAGTTGCAGGTATCAAGGATATAAGAACTAAGTCACTTCGTTCAAATAATCCTTGCAACGTGGTAAGAGCTACTATTAATGGTCTTACATCATGCACTTCTGCTAAGGAAGTAGCTGAAAAGAGAGGCAAGACTGTTAAGGAAATTTTAGGCTAAGGAGGCAGTAACTTATGGCAAAGAAAATTACACTTACAAAGAGCCTTATCGGCAGAAAGAAAGACCAGATTGCTACTGCTGAGTCTCTCGGTCTCAGAAAAATCGGCGACGTAACAGTTCAGCCGGATAACGCACAGACCACAGGAAAAATCAATAAAATTTCACACCTCATTGAGGTTACAGAAGCGTAAAACACAAGGAGGTGCAATAAAGCATGAAAATTCACGAGTTAACACCTGCTCCTGATTCAAACAAGGCTGTAAAGCGTGTCGGCAGAGGTCATGGTTCAGGAAACGGTAAAACAGCCGGTAAAGGTCACAAAGGTCAGAACGCACGTTCAGGCGGTGGCGTAAGAATCGGCTTTGAAGGCGGTCAGATGCCTCTTGCAAGACGTATCCCTAAGAGAGGTTTTAACAATATCTTCGCAACAAAGTACGCTGTTGTAAACGTATCAGACCTTAACAAGTTTAAGGACGATACTGTTGTTGATACAGATTTACTCGTTGCTTCAGGACTTGTAAAGAAAGTCAACGACGGCGTTAAAATTCTCGGCAACGGTGAACTTACTGCAAAATTAACTGTAAAGGCTGCTAAATTCTCACAGAGCGCTATCGAAAAAATCGAAAAGGCTGGCGGGAAGGCAGAGGTGATGTAATGTGTTTCAGACACTGAAACGTGCCTGGAGTGTTCCGGAAATCCGAAAAAAACTCCTTTATACATTACTCATGATTTTTATATTCAGATTGGGAAGTGCTATAACTGTTCCGTTTCTTAATCAGGAAGTAGTTGCTTCATGGGTCAAGTTGAATACTGAGGGTACAGGTAACTTCCTTGAATATCTGAATACTATGACAGGTGGCGGTCTTTCAAAGGCTACTATATTTTCACTGTCGATAACACCATTCATTAACGCATCTATCATCATGCAACTATTGACTTATGCATTGCCTCCTCTGGAGCGTCTGCGAGACGAGGGCGAAGAGGGGCGTAAGAAAATTGAAAAAATAACGCAGTTTGTCTCAATGGCACTGGCGGTTTTCATGTCGTTTGCGTATTATCTTACACTTAAACGTATGGAAGTAAACGGACAATATGCCGTCAAGTATTCGTCCGGCTGGGAAATGTATTTTTCAGGGGCGGTAATAATAATGTGTTTCATTGCCGGTGCTTTACTGGTTGTATGGATGGGCAACCGTGTAAGCGAAAATGGCATAGGAAACGGTATTTCAATTATACTCTTTGCAGGTATAGCAGCGAGATTCCCGACAGATGCAGGACTTCTTGTAAGACTTACAAGGCAGGAACCAAGCAAATATTTATTTGTAACTATTGGTTATCTTGTATTCATAGTTTTTGAAATCGGCTTTGTTGTATTCATGAACGAGGCTGAAAGAAGAATACCGATACAGTACGCAAAACGTGTTGTAGGAAGAAAACAGTATGGCGGACAGAAAACACATATTCCGATTAAAGTATGTATGAGTGGTGTAATGCCAATCATCTTTGCAATGTCATTCATGTCACTTCCGGCTACAATACAGCTTTTCAAACCGGTTACAAAGACAAGTGGTTTTTATTATCACTTCTGCCACTTCTTCAGTACAAGAAGTGCGTCATATGCAGTAATATACTTCCTGCTTATAATCGCATTCAACTATTTCTATGTATCAATCCAGTATAATCCGGTAGAAATGGCTAACAACCTCAGACAGAGCAACGGTGGTATCCCTGGTATCAGACCTGGTAAACCTACTGCCGATTACATTCAGAGAGTACTTTCAAAGATTACACTTGTTGGTGCATTTTTCCTTGGAATTATCGCAGTAATTCCGATATTCATTTCAATAGCTGATTCACAGCTTGCATCGCTTTCAATGGGCGGAACTACAGTCCTTATCGCTGTAAGCGTTGCACTTGAAACAACACGTACACTTGAATCTCATATGATGATGAGACATCATAAAGGATTCTTAAAGTAAGGAGGGGCAGAAATTATGAATCTTATCTTTTTAGGTGCACCTGGTGCAGGTAAGGGAACTCAGGCGGAAGTTGTTTCTGACGCTCTGGAAATCCCGCAGATTTCAACCGGTAATATTCTCCGTGAGGCTGTAAAGAACGGTACTGAATACGGTCTTAAGGCTAAGGAGGCTATGGACGCCGGTGCACTCGTTTCCGACGATATTGTAATAGGCATTCTTAAGGACAGAATCGCTGAAGACGATTGCCAAAACGGCTTTATCCTCGACGGTTTCCCGAGAACAGTTCCGCAGGCAGAAGCACTCGATGCTATGGGTATTCAGATTGACAAGGTAATTGAAATCCACGTACCAGATGAGACAATCAAGCAGAGAGTTTCCGGCAGAAGAGTATGTCAGGGTTGCGGAGCATCTTACCATATCGAATATAAGCCGTCAAAGGTTGAGGGCGTATGCGATAAGTGCGGTGATAAAACAGTTATCCGTAAAGATGACCAGCCGGAAGTTGTTCTCGACAGACTCGCAACATATCATGAAAAAACTGCTCCTCTTAAGGATTATTATGAGAAGCAGGGCAAACTTCAGACTGTTATCGGACAGGAAGAAGTTGCTGATACTTCAAAGCTCACTCTTGCTGCTGTAGGAGTCGCTGAATGAGTATAACTATAAAATCAAAGTCCGAACTTGCCATAATGCGTGAAGCCGGTAAAATAACCGGTGGCGCAATATGGTATGCGGGCGAAAGATTAAAAGCAGGTATGTCCACGCTTGACGTTGATAAACTTATTGGTAGCTACTTTGCAAAGCATGGCTGTAAATCCTGTTTCAAGGGTTTGTACGGATTTCCTGCAAACGCCTGTATTTCGGTAAATGATGAAGTAATTCACGGTATACCGAAAGCAAACCGCAGACTTGAGGAAGGCGATATTGTAAGCATTGATACCGGAGCTTTTTATAAGGGATTCAATGGTGACAGTTGCTGGACTTTCCCGGTCGGCAAAATTTCTGATGAGGCAAAGGCATTGCTTGAGGTTACGGAGCAGTCACTTTATGAGGGGATTGCTCAGGCTCAGGTTGGCGCAAGAGTCGGGGATATTTCTCATGCTGTAGAAGTCTATTGTGCTTCACGAGGCTACGGAATCGTAAGAAATTACTGCGGTCACGGTATCGGAAGAGAGGTTCACGAATCTCCCGAAATTCCAAACTGGGGACGTGCCGGACACGGTTCAAGACTGGTTGCCGGTATGACTATTTGTATCGAACCTATGATTAACGTCAGGGGTGATGATGTGAAAGTCATGAAAGACGGATGGACGGTCAAAACAACAAGCGGTTCATTATCAGCACACTTTGAACACGCTATCGCAATAACTCCTGACGGTCCCGTCATTCTGACACAGCCGTGACGGAGGGAACTCGTTGTGAAGTTATGCATAGGCTCAGTTGTAAGAGCGGTCGCCGGTAGAGACAGCGGAAAATTATTCGTTGTGACCGACGTTCAGAATGGATATTGCTTTATTGTTGACGGTAAAAGTCGTAAACTGAACTCGTACAAGAGGAAGAACATAAAGCACGTATCACCCACAGGCAGTATGATAGATATAAACGATAATATAACTGATAAAAAACTCCGGACGTTGCTCAGACAGCTTGCAACGGAAGAGTAAAGGAGGTTATGAAAGTGTCAAAAGAAGATGTAATCGAAGTCGAGGGCGTTGTTACAGATGCTCTGCCGAATGCTATGTTTAAAGTTCAGCTTGAAAACGGTCACGAGGTACTCGCCCATGTTTCCGGCAAGCTCAGAATGAATTATATCAGAATTGTGCCAGGTGACAAGGTTAAACTTGAAATGTCACCATATGACCTTTCAAAAGGTCGTATAACATGGCGTGTTAAGTAAATAAAGGATTCTAAAAAATCCGCTATCCGCTAAAGGAGGTATTTTCAATGAAAGTCAGACCTTCAGTAAAACCTATTTGCGAAAAGTGCAAGGTTATTAAACGTAAAGGCAGAATCATGGTAATCTGCGAAAACCCTAAGCATAAACAGCGTCAGGGTTAATCCGTAACGCATTATTTGGAGGTGCAAATAACATATGGCAAGAATAGCTGGTGTTGACCTTCCCAAGAATAAGAGAATCGAAATCGGTTTGACTTATATCTACGGAATCGGTCGTCAGACTGCAACAGATATACTCAGCAACACAGGCATTAATCCGGATATCCGAGTTAAAGACCTCGCTGAAACAGATGTTGCTAAACTTCGTGACTATATCGATGCAAACTACACTGTTGAGGGTGACCTCAGACGTGAAGTAGCACTCAACATCAAGAGACTTGTTGAGATTGGTTGTTACAGAGGCGTTCGTCACAGAAAGGGTCTCCCTGTAAGAGGTCAGAGAACCAAGACCAACGCAAGAACCCGTAAAGGTCCTGTAAAGACAATCGCAAACAAGAAGAAGTAAGGAGGTTATGAGCTTTGGCACAGCAGAAAGGTAAAAAGGTTTCTACAATCAGAAGACGTAGAGAACGTAAAAATATCGAAAGTGGTGCAGTTCATATCCAGTCCACTTTCAATAACACAATTGTAACAATCACCGATACAGCCGGTAATGCTATTTCATGGGCAAGTGCTGGTGAACTCGGTTTCAGAGGTTCTAAGAAGTCCACACCGTTCGCAGCTCAGACAGCTGCCGAAACAGCCGCTAAAGCTGCTATGGAACACGGTCTCAAGAACGTAGAAGTATACGTAAAAGGACCGGGAGCAGGTCGTGAGGCTGCAATCAGAGCACTTCAGACAGTAGGTCTTGAAGTCAAGATGATTAAGGACGTCACACCTATTCCGCATAATGGTTGCCGTCCGCCTAAGAGACGTCGTGTCTGATTTAACAGGAGGTGTTTTAAAATGGCAGTACAGAAAGAACCAATTCTCAAAAGATGCAGATATCTGGGTATCAGTCCGGCAGTAATGGGTGTTTCAAAGAAAGAATCTATCCGTTTCAAGAACGCCAACAACAGAAAGAAGATTTCTGAATACGGACTCCAGCTTAAAGAAAAGCAGAAGTTAAAGTTTATTTATGGTGTAGAGGAAAAACCTTTCGCACACTATTATGAAATTGCTTCCAAGATGGATGGCAAGACCGGTGACAACCTCATTACTTGTCTCGAATCGAGACTTGACAGTGTTGTTTACAGAATGGGTCTCGCACTCACAAGACGTGAGGCAAGACAGCTTGTTGTTCATAGTCACTATACAGTAAACGGAAAGAAAGTAAATATCCCGTCATACAGAGTAAAAGTCGGCGATGTTATCGCTCTCCGTGAAAAAGACAGAACTTCTGAAAAGTTCAAGGCTACAGTTGAAGAAACCAAAGACAGACTCGTTCCGATATGGCTTGACGCTAAAAAGGACGATTTTTCAGCAACTGTAAACCGTCTTCCGTCAGCAGAGGATATTGACTACGAGGTTGCTACACACCTCATCGTCGAGTTGTATTCAAAGTAATATTCATAGTGCTTGAATTATTTAAACTCGAAAAAAACAGTTATTGCGAAATAGGAGGGTTTTTATGCTGGAGAAAATCAATAAGCCTGATATAGAAATTGTCGAGCTTAAAAGTGACGGCAAATACGGCAAATTCGTTTTAGCACCGCTGGAGCGTGGATACGGTATAACACTGGGAAACAGCCTCCGTCGTGTGTTACTCTCCTCACTTCCGGGTGTGGCTGTAACTTCCGTAAAGCTTTCGGGCAAGAACGGTACGGTTCACCATGAATTATCGACTATTCCGGGCGTTAAGGAAGACGTTACGGAAATTATCCTCAGTATTAAGGGACTTACTGCAAAACTTCAGGGTGAAGGTCCTAAGACGGCATATATAGAAGCAGAGGGTGAATGTGAAATCACTGCTGGCGATATAAAATGTGATTCCGAGGTTGTTATTCTCGACCCTGGTATGCATATTGCCACTCTCGGCAAGGACGCTAAACTTTACATGGAAATTACTATCGACAAGGGCAGAGGTTATGTTTCTGCTGAACGTAACAAGAAACAGGTAAATCTTCCTGTTGACGTTATTGCAGTTGACAGCATCTATACACCTGTTCTTAAAGTAAACTATACTGTAGAAGATACCCGTCTTGGTCAGGTAACTGACTATGATAAGCTCACTATAGAGGTATGGACAGACGGTACAATTTCCGCTAAAGAGGCACTGTCACAGGCGGCAAATCTTCTTAATGAACATCTTAAACTGTTCATTGACCTTTCAGAAGAGTCATCAATGGACCCTGTTCTTGTTGAACCTAACGACAAGGGCAAGGAAAAAATACTTGAGATGACCATTGAAGACCTTGATTTGTCTGTACGTTCATTCAATTGTCTGAAACGTGCCGGAATCAATACAGTAGATGACCTTATTAATAAATCTGAGGAAGAAATGATGAAGGTTAGAAACCTTGGAAAGAAATCTTTCGATGAGGTTAAGGAAAAGCTCCAGTCACTTGGCTTTGACCTTTCCTCCGAAGAAGAATAAACCTATAAATCGTGCTTTTACGCACTGTATGAAAAGGAGTGAATTACATGCCGGGTACAAGAAAGCTGGGCAGAACATCTGACCATAGAAAAGCAATGCTCAGAGGCATGGTAACTTTCCTTCTTGAAAACGGTCAGATTGAAACAACCGTTACAAGAGCTAAGGAAGTTCGTGCTGTAGCAGAAAAGATGATTACTATCGGTAAAAATAATAATCTGCACTCCAAGCGTCAGGTAATGTCATACGTAACTAAGGAATCCGTCGCAAAGAAACTTTTCGACGAGATTGCACCTAAGTATGCCGATAAAAACGGTGGTTATACACAGATTATAAAAATCGGTCCTCGCCGTGGTGACGCTGCTGAAATGGCTATTATCAAGCTGGTTTGATTGGCAGATTCTATATAAAAACAAGCCGTTCTCTTTCGGGAGAACGGTTTTTTTGTGTTTTGCGTGTTAAATTTTAATGACGTTTAATTTTTTCCGGATAAAGTTTTTCAATGAATCTGTATAACTGCATAAGTTTAATATCGTCTGTAGTACCGTCTATGCTGTTATCAATATCTTCTAATTCAAGAGTATCGTTAAGCCTTAATGTTGTACCATTTTTAAGGCGGAAAACTATTTCAAAACGGTGATTATAGCCGTAACGTGTGCGTTCATGGATTACCTTATAGTGTACAGATTTAACATCACCGAAATTAACCGTATTGTCATACCATAACCATTTCCAGTATATTTTTTCCGCACCATATTCGACAGTTGTTGGTCTGCTTGCGATATAACAGCCGATAACAAAAATAATCAATAAAATTACTCTGGAAATAAAAGCGGTCTGTTTGTTCACCATCACCTTAATAACAGGACATATTAACAAAAATGATATTGTCCATAACACAGTAAAGGCTTTAAATATGATACTGAAAAGGAAAGATTCGTTATTTATTTTAAAACTTTTCATTTTGATACCTCCGTTAATATGTATCATTTTTAATAAATCCGGTACATTTTTCCGGATAAACATTTTCAATAAACCTGTATAACTGCATAAGTTTAATATTATCAGGAACGCCATTTATACTATTGTCAATATCGTTTAATTCAAGACGGTCATTGAGTCGTAATTCCATACTGTCTGTGAGTTGGAAGACTATTTCAAAGCGGTGTGTATAGCCATAACGTGTCCGCTCGTGGACTATAGTATAATGAACGGAATCAACCTTGTTGAAATCGGCAGTATATTCAAGAAATAACCACTTCCATTTTACTTTGTTCGTATCATATTCAACAGTGGTTTTTCTGCTGTCAATATACCAGCCGATACCAATAATAATCAACAGAATTACGATTGAAAGAAACACAGCAATTAATTTTGTCATAATACAACATATTATAAACATTAATATTAACCATAAAACTGAAAGAGCTATAGCTATATCACGTGAAAATTCAGGTGTATGATTTACTTCAAGTTTTTTCATTCTGATACCTCCATGCCGAGCATCACGCCGATAAGGCATAATACTATACTTAAAAATATATAGATTAACGCAAGTATAATATGATGATTTTCTATCAGATTAAAAGTTTCGAGTGAGAACGTCGAAAAAGTAGTGAATCCACCACAAAGACCGGTTTTCAGAAATAAAAGAGAATTTTCGGACAGTCCTTTTTTTATAGCAAATCCGTTAATCAGACCTATAAGAAATGCCCCGGCAAAATTCGTAATCAGTGTAAGAAACGGAAAATCACTCCGGAATGGTATCAGGCTTATGCAGTATCTTAAAACCGCTCCGAGACCACCGCCGAGTAGTATATATAAATAATTCATAAAATCGCCTCCATGAATAAATTATATCATTAAACTTTGGAAAAGTCAACAAAAAAAGCAGTTTCCGGAATACAGAAACTGCTTTAAAAAGTTTTATTTATTAATACATACCACCGGCAGGCATTGCAGGAGCAGGCGGAACATCTTCCTTTATGTCTGCAACGAGGCTTTCAGTAGTGAGTACCATAGCGGCAACAGATGCAGCATTCTGAAGTGCTGAACGTGTAACTTTGGTAGGGTCAACGATACCGGCAGGAATCATATCACAGTATACTTCCTTGTAAGCGTCGAAACCATAGCCTACTTTTCGTGAACGTCTTATTTTGTCAACGATTACGCTACCTTCGAGACCGGCATTTTCAGCAATCTGACGTACAGGGGCTTCGAGAGCCTTGAGAATTATTTTAGCACCTGTTTTTTCGTCGCCGTCGAGTGATGGGAGAAGTTTTTCAACAGCCGGAATAGCATTAATGTAAGCTGTACCACCACCGGCAACGATACCCTCTTCAACGGCAGCCTTTGTAGCGGCGAGTGCGTCTTCAATGCGGAGTTTCTTTTCTTTCATTTCGATTTCAGTAGCAGCACCGACTTTTATTACGGCTACACCACCGGCGAGTTTAGCAAGTCTTTCCTGAAGTTTTTCCCTGTCGAAGTCTGAAGTAGTAGTTTCGATAGCGGCACGAATCTGATTTACTCTTGACTTGATAGCATCCTTATCGCCAGCACCGTCGACAATAATAGTATTTTCTTTCTGAATGAGAACCTGTTTAGCCTGACCGAGCTGACTAATCTGTGTATCAGTAAGTTCAAGACCGAGTTCAGAAGTAATAACTTCACCACCTGTAAGAATAGCAATATCTTTAAGCATTTCCTTACGTCTGTCACCGAATCCGGGAGCTTTTACGCCTGCAACCTTGAAAGTACCACGCAGATTATTAAGGATAATAGTTGTAAGAGCCTCACCCTCTATGTCCTCAGCGATAATGACAAGTTTTCTGCCCATTTTAACAATCTGTTCGAGGAGCGGAAGAATTTCCTGAATTGAAGAAATTTTCTTGTCTGTTATAAGAATGAATGCATCATCATAAACGGCTTCCATTTTGTCAGTATCTGTTACCATGTATGGTGAAATGTAACCTCTGTCAAACTGCATACCCTCTACAACTTCGCTGTAAGTATCAGCTGTTTTGCTTTCTTCGAGAGTAATAACGCCGTCAGCGGTAACTTTTTCCATAGCTTCTGCGATAAGTTTTCCTACTGCCTCGTCAGCGGAAGAAACCGTACCAACTCTTGCTATATCCTCACTGCCTGAAACTTCCTTAGAGTTGTCAGTGATTGACTTTACAGCGGTATCTACAGCTTTTGCGATACCTTTCTTGATAATCATTGGATTAGCACCGGCAGCAATATTTTTCATGCCCTCTCGCACGATAGTCTGTGCAAGAAGTGTAGCTGTTGTAGTACCGTCACCGGCAGCGTCGTTAGTTTTTGTAGCGACTTCTTTTACAAGCTGTGCGCCCATGTTCTCGAAAGCGTCTTCAAGTTCGATGTCCTTAGCGATAGTAACGCCGTCGTTAGTTATGAGGGGTGCACCGAACTTCTTATCAAGAACAACGTTTCTGCCCTTAGGACCCATAGTAATTCTTACAGTATCAGCGAGCTTATCAATACCGGACTGAAGTGCCTTTCTTGCGTCCTCGCCGTATTTAATATCTTTAGCCATGATAAATCAATCTCCTTTTTTTAAGATAAAACGGAATTATTCCACAACAGCGAGAATATCTTCCATTTTAACGATGATGTATTCTTCACCGTCGAGTTTAACATTAGTACCGGAGTACTTGGAAATGAGAACCTTGTCACCCTTAGTGACTTCCATTTTAACGTCAGCAGTGCCGACACCTACTTCAACGACTTCGGCAACCTCTGGCTTTTCCTTAGCGGAACTTGTAAGGATAATACCGCCTTTGGTAGTTTCCTCAGCCTCTGTCATCTTGAGGACAACTCTGTCCTGTAATGGTCTGATAGACATAACATATACCTCCTGTAAAATCATGGTTTAGCACTCTGTCTCTTTGAGTGCTAATTATATTTTACCACCTTTTTCGCAGAAATCAAGTGTATTCGCAAAATTTTCATAAAAATCTTCTATATGCACAAATGTAAAAGTACTATGTGGAAAAAACTGTAATAAGTAATCAAAAATAAATCAAGTACATAGTTTAAGTAAAAATTTCCTGTAATGACTTGAAATTTTCTGAAATATATGTTATAATAACGAATATATCAAAAGAATGGAGAGTTTAATTATGAAAAAGAAATTAACAGGTATTATGATGGCACTGTCAGTTACGACTTATTCGGTGATAACATCAGGAATTATTGCGTTTGCGGACGGTGAGGAATCCGCTGTAGCAACAACCGTTGCCGGTAGTAATACCGCACCAGTAGAGACGGGTTCAGTGTTCTGGACACTTATTTTTCCGCTTATAATAATGTTTGCACTGTTGTATTTCATGGTTATAAGACCTCAGAAAAAACGTGACGGAGAATTAAAAGCAATGCAGGAAAGCCTTGAAGTTGGCGACGAGATTGTAACAGGTGGCGGAATAGTCGGAATAGTTGTATCTACCGGTGAAGATACCGTTGTTATCGAAACTGGTGGAGCAAGACACAAACTCAGAATAAAAACATGGGCTATTACTGAAAACGTCACAGCACAGGAACGTGTAAAGGCTATGCAGTCTGCTGAAAAAAAGAAAAAGGAATCCGCACTTGCATCAGCCGGAGTTGTTTCCGATGAACCCGAAAAGAAACCTAAAAAACTTAAGAAAATTGAAGAAAATACCGGAAAAGACAGTAACAAGGAATAATATTACATATCTCCGCATAGAATTATAATAAATTCTTATGCGGAGGTTGTTTTTATGCGTCGACATCGTAAAAGCGTGTGGACAAACAGTATAACAAGTCTTACAATATCGGTACTTGTAGGTATTTCTCTTATATTTATTATATCGTTATTATTGGCAGTAGTGATGTATTGTATTCTCGGCGATATGAAAGTATCTACAGTTTTTTCTGTAATAGCACTGGTAATCGGAACTTATTCCAGTACATATTTTTGTGGTAAATTCCGCCGGAAACACGGACTTGCCGAGGGTATAATATGTGGTGTTATAATATATACTTTCATAGCGATATGCGGAGTTGTTTTTTTAGGTGAGCTTACCGGAATAAAAAAATTACTTCTGCTTACAGTTTCGGGAGCAATAGGAGGAGTTACCGGAGTAAATTCAAAACGTCCTAAAAATTTCACGGAATATAAATCAGTTCATAAT
>CAMWUB010000003.1 GCA_947177345.1 uncultured Ruminococcus sp.
TTTATATGCGGAAGCCCTTTCAGACAATTTAACATAACTTTTTTCTTTAGCGATAGCCTTATATGCAGGGCGGATAATTCTTTTACCTGTTATGATTTCTTCCATACGGTGTGCAGACCAGCCTGCCATTCTTGCGACTGCAAAGAGTGGTGTAAAGAGTTCGTCCGGAATACCTAACATTCTGTAAACAAGACCGGAATACATATCGACATTGGCACACATAGCTTTAGTATTACCTTTCATTTCAGCGAAAATTTCCGGAGTAAGTCTTTCGATAGTTTCGAGTAACCGGAACTCCGCTTCAATTTCCTTACCTTTAGCGAGTTCAAAGGCTTTTTTCTTCAGAATTACTGCACGAGGGTCAGAAATAGTATATACAGCATGACCCATACCGTAAATAAGTCCTGAATGGTCATTAGTTTCCTTGCGGATAGTTTTACGCATATAATCGGCGACTTCTCCCTCATCGTTCCAATGCTTTATATTTGCCTTGAAATTATCGAGCATATTTATTACTTGTATATTTGCACCACCATGGCGGAAACCTTTCAACGCACTTATAGCAGAAGAGTAAGCGGCATAAGGGTCAGTACCGGAAGAAGTAAGTACACGACAAGTAAACGTCGAATTATTACCGCCACCGTGTTCAGCCTGTAACATAAGAAGTCTGTCAAGCATTTTCGCCTCGTCGTCGGTGTACTGCCTGTCCGGACGTAAAAGCGATAATATACATTGTGCGGTGTTTTCCTCGTAATTTATAGGATGCATAATCATACTCTGATTATCGAATACACGCCTTTTAACCTGATAAGCAGCCGCCATTATTACCGGAAGTTTCGCCATAAGTCCGATAGCTGTACGCATTTCCGTTTCAAGACTTTTATTTTCGCACTCGTCGTCATACGAGTAGAGAGCGAGTACAGAACGTGAAAGTTTATTCATTATATTTTTTGACGGTGCTTTAAGTATCATATCTTCTACAAATCCGCTTGGTAAATCACGTCTTAAAGAGATATAGGCGTTAAACTGTGAAAGTTCCTTTTCCGTCGGAAGATGTCCGAAAAGGAGCAGGAAAACAGTTTCTTCATAACCGAAACGGTTTTCTTCTTCAACGTTGTTCACAAGGTCATTGATATTGTAGCCTCTGTAGATGAGTTCACCGGGGATAGCCTCGACTTCACCCTCGTTAAGTACGTATCCGTGAACGTTACAAATATTCGTGATACCGGCAACAACACCTGTGCCGTCGCTGTTTCTGAGACCTCTCTTGACGTGATACTTGTCATACAAAGACGGTGATATACTGGAATTTTCTACCAGTTCCGTGCATAAATTTTTAATATTGAAACTCGAAATTATTGGCATATATAAAAACACTCCTTAAATATTTTCCATATTATAATTATACACCAAACGGAGCGTTATGTCAAATACTTTAGTGTGAGGTAACGGCGAAAATGAAAAGATATTTTTCAGGATTAATTTTTTTAACTGTTTCAATAACGATACTTCCGGCTGTACCGGTACTTTTCAGCGGAAATGCGAGAGCTGTCACGGAAAAGGAAAAACCGGAAATTGAATCATATACCGGTGAACCGTATAAAGTTCTTGACGTTTCAACCGGAGAAATAATGGAAGTAGACGAAAAAACATATGTAGTCGGTGCGGTATGTGCAGAAATGCCAGCGACTTTCAATGAAGAAGCCCTGAAAGCTCAGGCGGTATCGGCACATACATATGCGGAACGTCAGAGAATAATGGAACGTAATTCACCTACTCCGGAACTATGCGGTGCAGATTTTTCAAACGATACTAATAAATATCAGGGATATTTTACTAAAAATCAGGCACTTGAATATTACGGCGATAACTTTGCGGAATATTATGAAAAAATAGATAATGCCGTAAGTGAAGTACTTCCATATATAATAACATACGAGGACGAACCTATTATATCAGCATTTCATTCCATGTCTTCCGGTAAGACCGAAAGTGCTGAAAATGCATGGGGGACAAGTGTCGATTACCTGATACCAGTCGATAGCAGTTATGACATCTCAGAACCGGAATATCTTAACGAAGTCCGATACGAAAAGGAACAGTTAAGACAGATTTTATGCGAAAAATTTTCCGGAATAACTTTAAGTGATGATTTCACAACATGGATAACAATAAATTCAGTTTCAGATTCCGGAACAGTATTGTCTGCAATGGTAGGAGATTTCAAAGTAAGCGGTAATGATATACGTGAAATACTTGCTTTGCGTTCAGCGTGTTTCGAGATAAATTACGACGGTGACACAATAGTAATCACAACAAAAGGTTTCGGACATGGTGTCGGTATGAGCCAGCACGGTGCAAATGCTATGGCATCTGAGGGCAAAACATGGAGGGATATTCTTAATCATTACTATCCGGACTGCAAAATAGAAAAATAAATAAATTTTCTGAATAATCCGGATTCAGAACCCTATAATATAATTACAGAAATTCGTATAAAATCATGAAAGGAGCTTTAAAAATGATTGAAGTATATTCTTCAGATAATTGCATATGGTGCAGACGTATGAGGCGTTACCTTGACGAAAAAGGAGTAACTTTCCGTACTATCAACGCCTGTGAGCCATACAATTCAAGACACGTCAGGAAACTGACCGGACAGAGTTCATTACCAGTGACAATCATAGGCGATACGACAGTTATAGGATTCGACACAAAGGCAATCGACACGGCATTACAGAATATACGGTAAAAAATCAGGACAGGAATTATATTCCTGTCCCTTTTGTTATTCGATTGTTATAGTACCGGCTTTCATATGTTCAAAGGCATATTTTTCAAGTGAAGAATTATTGTCAACATTTCTGAACATATCGGTAGTGAGATAATAGAAGCCTACCGGATATACTGTACCGGATTCAGCATCTTCCGGCACTTTGAGATAAAGCGTAATAATTTCGCCGTCCTGACCGCTGTTACCGCTGAACATTACAGTAAAGAACATAGTACCCATACCTTTTTCAGTAAGTTCAGCCGGTGGATTGTTTTCTTTTTTCCATTCCATAGCGATTATACCAGTATTGAATTCTGAAGCCACACCGGCTTTATATTTAAGAAACATATTGTCATTTTTCTGATATACACATTGCAGAACGTCAGGGTATGTCAGATGTATTCCGCAGTTACTCCAGTTGAGGTCAGCACCCTCAACATATACTTTTACTTCAGCAATTTCACCGGCTTTTGCGGTAGTATTTCCGACACTTATTACAGGACCTTCATCAGCAACAGGAACATCTCTGAAACTTGTTTCCAGAGCCTTTTTACTTTCGGAAAGCTGTATTGTATTACTGTCATAATCACCTGTATTCATAACTATTCCCGAATTTACTTCCGGACCTGAACTGTCTGCTTTATCACTGCATGAAAAAATACTTAAACACAATACAGCGACAACTGTCAATATTTTAAACTTCATTTTCTTCTGCTCCTTTTTCCCTTGCAGTAACGGTTATAATATCGCCGTCTGCTGATACGTCAATACCCTTTATTCCTGAAACATTTTCTATAATTATTTCAGCGATTTTATCCTCTATTTCCTGACGGATAACACGGCGTATATCTCTTGCACCGTATGGCTTACCATAGGACTTTTCAGCAATAAGCGAAAGTGCTTTACTGTCATAACTGATACTGAGATTCTTTTCGGCAAGAGGTTCTATCATCTCGTCAAGCATAAGTGATGCGATACTTGCGAAATCCTTTTTATTGAGCTGTCTGAATACTACAACTTCGTCTATACGGCTTATAAATTCAGGTCTGAGGAACTCACGCAGACCTTTCATAGCCTTATCACGTGAAATTTCATTTTCAGTCCTGTTGAATCCGACACCTACAGACTTATCAGTAGAACCGGCGTTTGAGGTCATACAGATTATTGTATTTTCAAAATTTATAGTTCTGCCGTGTGCGTCGTCGACTTTACCCTCATCGAGAATCTGCATTAAAATATTCATGACATCGGGGTGTGCCTTTTCTATCTCGTCGAAGAGTATAACGGAATACGGACGGCGACGGACTTTTTCAGTAAGCTGTCCTGCCTCATCATAGCCGACGTATCCAGGAGGTGAACCAATCATTCTTGCAACAGAATGTTTTTCCATGTATTCTGTCATATCAAGCCTGATAAGCGGTTCTGTGGAATCGAACATTTCTTCAGCGAGTGCCTTTACAAGTTCAGTTTTTCCGACACCTGTAGGACCTACAAATATAAATGATGCCGGTCTGCGACGTTTATTCAGTCGTACACGTGTACGTTTTATAGCTTTTGAAAGAGTTTCTACAGCTTCGTCCTGACCGAGAACACGTTTTTTCAAAGCACCTTCGAGACGTGCTATTTTAAGAAATTCAGTTTCTGCTATCTTGCTGGCAGGAATACCAGTCCATAACTCGACGACTTTAGTTATATCTTCTTCAGCTACCTGAACGTTTTCAGCTTTTTCTTTCAGTACAGATTCCTTTTCACGAGTTCTTATAAGTTTTCCTCTTACTTCGGCAAGTGCCTGATAATCAGGTTCTGTCTGTTCGGAAATATTTTTTTCCATACCCTCTAAGACGGCTATTTCCTTTTTAACCTTGTCATATTCTGCAATTTCGGGTGAACGTATACAAGCTCTTGCACAGCCCTCATCGAGTAAATCAATAGCCTTGTCAGGTAAGAAACGGTCTGTTATATATCTTTCCGATAATACAGCACATACTCTCACGAGATAATCAGAAATATGCACTCTGTGGTATTTTTCGTAATACTTCTTTATGCCGAGAAGTACATCAACAGTATCTTCAATTGTAGGTTCAGCGACTGTCACCGGCTGGAAACGTCTTTCAAGTGCTGAATCCTTTTCGATATATTTTCTGTATTCGCTGAAAGTGGTAGCACCTATAACCTGAATTTCACCTCTTGAAAGAGCAGGTTTAAGAATATTGGCGGCGTTCATTGAACCCTCAGAATCGCCTGCTCCAACGAGATTATGAACTTCGTCAATAAAAAGTATAATATTACCCTCTCTTTTTACCTCGTCAACGAGACCTTTCACACGGCTTTCAAACTGACCTCTGAACTGAGTTCCGGCAACAAGGGCTGTCAAATCAAGAAGATATACTTTCTTGTCGGCGAGATTGAAAGGCACATTACCCTCATTTATGCGTTGTGCGATACCCTCAGCGATTGCGGTCTTACCTACACCAGGTTCACCGATAAGACAAGGATTATTTTTGGTACGTCTTGAAAGAATCTGTACTACACGTGCAATTTCCTTGTCACGACCTATAATGTTATCGAGTTCACCGTCGGAGGCTTTTTTTGAAAGATTAGTACAATACGTTCCGAGGAATTTAAGTTCTTTTGATTTTTTATCACGTCTGTTACTGAAAAGACCTCTTTTTTCTCTTTCGGGTTTGTTATCTTCGGAATTTTTGCGTTCAATTTCACCGAACAGCTTATTTTTTGAATCACCATTCATACCGAACATGTTTGACATATTTGTCAGGAAATCAGGCATAAGTCCTGAACCACCCATTTCAAAGCTGTCGCCATCAAGCATACTCATCATCTGGTCAGAAATCTGGTCTATTTCCTCCTGAGTTATATTGAATCTGTCCATGTACTCCGAAATCTGAGGTATTTTCATTTCATTTGCACACGAAAGACAAAGACCTTCATTCTTTTTTTCAGTTCCCTGCACGGAAGTAATAAATACAACCGCCGGTCTTTTTTTACATTTACTGCACATCATCATATAAGGCATTTCTCCCTGTTATTAGTTTTTAATTTTTCCGTAAAATATTATACGGAAATATGTAGCAAATAATTACAGCTTATCTGCGATATTATAAGCATACCTGAAAATATACGTTTTGTCAATAGCATTGTTATCAAAAAATAATTCCTGATTACTTCCCATGACAATATTAAGTTTTACAAGTAAAGCTATAATAAATATAACAGATAATCCTGTAAAAAATCCGCATATACCACCGCCTGTCTTTGCACCTGTAGTCAAATCGACATCACGCATACTGCCCGAAAGTGAATGAGCCGTAAGAATACCGATAACAAGCATAACCGCAAAGAATACAGCACACGCAACGAGCCTTATAACAGTGATATAAGCATCATTTATATAATTATCTGCAATTATTTCAGCAATATCTTTCCGATTTTCGCCGTTACGCATCATTTTCAGAAGATTTCCGGTGTCCATATTTCCGGCACGGATTTTATTTTCAGCGGTTTTCATAGCATAAACGCTTATATCCTTTGAAAATATATCGCTTATCGCCTCGGCATACGCACCATGAAGATTAATACGGAAATTTTCTTCATTATCCACTTTTTTTCCGTTAATGTTATTCAGATAATTATAAAGCTGTGTATCAATATCCTTGTCTGAATCAAGAATCTCATTGAGTTTTTCGCTTTTGACAATAATATTATAGCCCATATTTTCGAGAGCTTTTCCGAGATATGCCGATACTTCCACTTCACCCAGTGACTTATCAAGCGTTTTAACGTTATTATCACGGATTACCGTCTTGTATATGCTTTCTGAAATAGACGAACTCAACGGAACAGCCAGTGTAACACCTGTTATACAGCTTATAAGAACTATTGCCCCTCTGAATATTCCCTTACGTGCGGACAGCCAACAACATATTATCACAGCCATAACGGATATTACATCATATAACCACCATAGTTCTTCTTTCATTTTATTGCACATAAAGTATTTATATACTAATGTGACTTCCTCCTTTCTGAAATTTTATCAGCTTTCATAATCTATTCTGTCAATTTTATTATAGCCTTTAAGGAAAATATAATCTTTGCTTCTTGCAAAACCGGAATATGAATCGCTTATAGTAGCCTTTGAACGTACCTCACCTTCAAAATCATAAGCTCTTATTTCCTCCTTGCACATTACATAAGCAAGATTATCATATACTGTAACATCAACAGCTTCCTGACCTAAATCAATTACAAGAGGTTCGGAACTGTTTCCGTTGAAAAGTACCATAACATATTTACGTCTGTCGTCGTTGTTTATGATAACTGCTGACATACCATTAACACTTGCACCGCCTTTGAGGTCGCCGTCATAACGATAGTATGAACTTATCTGACCATTTTCATTTATGTAACCGCAGGCGTTGATACCGACTACAAAAGCACCGTCACTATAACCGTAAACATCGAGACCGGCGGTATCAAGCCCCGGTGATGTCCAATCCTCAATACTTTCTGAAAAATCAATCTTCTGTACCGCCGTTGTAAGTGAACCGTTTTCCGCCATAAGATAGCTTACAACACAACCACCGCTCTGGTTTATAAAACTGATGTCACTGGCACGTTCCATGCATTTTCTTTCATAGATAATTTTTCCCTTATTATCTAATACAATTATTTCGCAGTCATAATTTTCAGATGTTGTAACTACTGCCGTATAACCCTCCGGACTGATACGGGCAAACATTATATTATTACTGAAAGTATCTTCATATATAATGCCGTCCTCGTCTTCAATGCAGAAATTATCACCACCATTTTCGTATATCAATGCCTTACCGTTTTCTGCCTGAAGTATGGCATTAGTATAAGTATGCTGTCGCTTCCGGATTAATGTTCCGTCAGTATTATAGAAAAAAATATGTATATCACTCAGAATAATAAAACTGTTCTGAGTTTGTCGGAGCTGGTAATTGTATTCGCCGTCAATTTCAATAGGAAAATTCCCCTCGGCAAGAATACCAGTATTTATTATTGTGTTATACTGTCTGCCTATACCACGTATCTTATCATACCACATATCCCTTGTGAAATACAAGCCTGCAATTATTCCGGCGACAATCACAAATATAAAAAATTTTATAAGTTTTTTTCTTCTTTTTTCATGATTCTTGACTTCTACAATGTCATTCTCATCATAAAGCGACAATATGTATCACCTCTTTGAAAATCTTCTGTTTCTACAATAATAAATCTTTTTCGCCATAAAATACTCTGTTCAGATACAGACCATGTGCCATAGCGGTTCTGCCTGCTCTGAGGCGGTCATGTGCTGAAAGTATTTCCGGAATATCTTCAGGTAAAATTCTCCCCTCGCTTACGTCAAGGAGCGTCCCGACAATAATCCTAATCATATTATACAGAAAACCGTCACCTTTTACAAGTATTATCACCGTATCAACATAATTTTCTATTTCAAGAGAATAAATTGTGCGTATAGTTGTTGAAACATTCGTACAGTCTGCACAAAAAGATGAGAAGTCATGCGTACCCACCAGATAAGCAGAAGCCTTTTTCATTGAATCAAGATTGAGTTTCCGTCTGTAATGAAACATCAAATCAGTAGCAAAAGGATTTTTAGATTCGCTACAATGGATTTTATAAATATATTCCTTGCCTTTGCAGTCGAATCTTGCATGAAATTCCGGCGGAACATCTTCACAGGATAAAATTGATATATCGTCCGGAAGTTCACCGTTGACACCTCTTACAAAACCGGTTGTATTTATTCTGCTGTCCGTATGGACGTTAAAACAGAACTGGTTAGCGTGTACGCCGGTATCTGTACGAGAACATCCTGTTATAGTCACAGGGTGATTGAGTACTTTTGAAACACATTTTTCAAGTACCGCCTGTATCGTCAGAGCATTGTTCTGTATCTGGTAGCCGTGGTAATTCGTCCCCCTGTAAGCCGTCATTACTTTCAGATTCCTCATTTTCTTCCTCCTGTACTGATTCATTATTTTCTGTAATCATTTTCTGTAAAATTCCGCCTGTAATATCCGGAACTTCCTTTCTGTTACGACGTTTTCTTGAATCAAGAAACGCTATAACTACGAAAAGTATAACAGCCAGTCCGGAAACTATAACGCCCATGACAAGACCTTCCGGCATATATTCAAGGGTTATAGTATGATGTCCGGCGGAAACTCTTACACCTGTCATTGCATGAAGTACCGGCATAGTTTCTGATTTTTCGCCGTCAACATAGACAGTCCAGCCCTTTTCATAAGGCATCGACATAAATAATATACCGTCCTGAATGACATCTATTTCACCGGATACTTTATCATCACTGAATGATGTTATATTTAACTGTTCGTCAGCGAGTTTGTTATAAGCCTCTTCAAAAGCCGATTGTTTAAGAGCATAAACCATTAAATTATAACTTCCTGATTTATTATCTTTCTTTGCGGAAATTTCAACATCAACTGTAGTACCTGCCTGACCGTTACCCATAGGAAACACTATCGGGTAGTCATCAATTTCAATATCGCTGTCGATTATGCTCCCCTCAGATTTTACGGTTATCTTATCGCAACCGCCATTTGTAGCGTATCCGAAAAGATAACTACCGTCTATGCCGTCGTAACTGTATGTAGCACTTGACGCAAGATTTTCATTTTCCTTATCAAATGAATAATTTCCGTAACCGCTTTTTTTAACTTTGATATTATTATAATCAACGAGTGCTACCGGCTGAGCCGTAAAGCATGGATTTTCAACACCGGTTGCGAGTTTCATGACAGTATTCTGAAACTCAAACGGATTCGCACCGTTTTTGTCTTCAAGATTGAGAATATCTTCATTCATCATATAGCCCAGCGATAACGGATATTTATTCTTATACGAATATACCCCCTCAACAGATTTCAGCATTTCATGTGACATTTCACCGCTACGCATTACACCACTTTTGGAAATAATATATTTTATTCCGAAAAGCGAATTTACTACCGGTGTGGAAGTTCTGTAATAATATCTGTTACCGGCTTCCGAGGCATACAGACCAATTCTCCGCATGAGACGTGTTACCGAAACATTTGCCGCTGATGAAAACTGTGATAATCCGTAATATCCATATAAAGCACTGTCATTAAGAGTATAAACGTTTGTCATTTCGGTTCTGTAGAAAAGTTCGTCATCATTCTGCCGTATGTTTTCAAGAAGAGACTGCACCTGTGAATTTTTATCCGGATAGCCTGTATAACTCGATGTATTGACTGTCTGTACACCTATCACGGAGTTAACAACGAGTTCAAAACCTAATACACAAGATACGGACACACCAGTAACTGCATTTCTTAAAGCCGGATTTTTTATATTAACGATTTTTATTAAAGCAAATATCATGAAAAACAGAATCGTAATTAAAAGCGATGCCATTACAGAATCTGTTTTTTCGGTATCGAAAATATCTTCAAAAACTATACGTTTTTCAGATTCAGAATACATCATGAAGAAAATTCCCCACGCTATCGCAAATACCGGAACGAAAATAATATTATATTTTCTGTTTTTCAGTATGGCGGAAAGTATTATCAATGCGAGGGTCACACCTGAAACTACAAGTAAAATTATTCTGTTCATGGAACTCAACGGGAAATTTTTAGGAATTTCATAGTAATGCAGATAAAAAAACGCAGTCGGAGCGACGATAAGCAGAATAAACTGATATATTGTTATGCCTTTTTTCATAATAACGTCGTATGCCCTGAACGCCGACGCAACAAGTACAGCACTGAATATAAAAGCAAATCTGTAAGGTATCTGATTTGTGAAATGAAATCCGTGCCATATATAATTTAACTTATTCATGTTACAACTTACGACAATTATCGCAAGCATTAAGAGTACTGAAATTTTTTCACGTATCTTTATGCCATTCGAGAATAAAAACACTCCGAAAAGTAATATTGCTAACATTCCGCACGCAAAATTAGGAAGCCCCTCAACTTTTACCGGTTCGCTGAATGATAGAAGATTCTTTAAAATATCCGTCCATTTTTCGTAGAATACCGTATCTTTCGGAAAAGAATTATCCGCACTATGTGTGAGTTTCAGACCAAAATAAGCCGGTAAAGTAATAAATGCCGATAAAGCTATTCCCAGTATCGAGGAGCGAATCATAATAAATAATTTCACAAAAAAATCCTTGATTCCTTTCGGTTCGATAATACCTGCTCCGGCGAACATGAATACACAGAATATACAGGTAAAATATCCTATATAATAACTCGATACAAGCGACAATGCAAGCGATATTGTAAATAATTTCCATTTTGATTCACGACATATAGCGACAATGCCGGTCATTACGAGCGGAAATAATGCTACTGTATCGAACCACATTACATTCCAGTAGTAGCCTAACATATAACTGCATAACGCAAACATAGTCGAGAACATACATACAGAAAAATTTTTCTGTTTATAGGTATATCGCAGAAAACAACTGAAAAACGCTCCGCTGAAACCTATCTTTGCTATGAGTATGTATGTGAGAGCATCTCGTGTATTGTCGTCGCTGAAAAATACAGAAATCCAGTTCAGCGGACTGCTTGCATAATAGGAAATCAGTGAAAGGAAATTAGTTCCCATACCGTTCTGCCACGAGTACAGAAAAGAATCACCATTCAATAATTTTTCACGTTCCACACGGAAAAACGGATAATACTGATGCCATAAATCTACTACTAACATCTGTCTGTCACCGAATGGGTGTATCTTATTCCACGAAAACGCATAAAGCATTATCGCTGACGGAATCATAAACGATAAAAGAAAACATAATATTCCCTTATCGTATAAAAATTTTATGAATCTGTTTTTTAAGATAATATCAATTATCTTTTTCAGATTATTTTTCTTAATAGTTTTATTATCTTCCATTTTCTTTTTACCTCAAATAAATATATTTAAAATAATTACGCTTACAAAAAAAAGTATAGTTACCGAAAAAGCAATATAATCCCTCGGAGAAGATTTCAACTGTCTGAGACGTGTACGACCCTCACCGCCGTTATAACAACGGCACTCCATAGCGGTGGCGAGTTCGTCGGCTCTCCGGAACGCCGATATAAAAAGCGGTATTAATATTGATACCATATTTTTGGCTCTGTCAGTAAGACTTCCTGTATCAATTTCAGCACCTCTTGCTTTCTGTGCGGATATTATTTTATCAGTTTCTTCTATCAGCGTAGGTATGAACCTCAATGCAATGGACATCATCATAGCCAGCTCGTGTACAGGAAATTTAAATCTTTTCAACGGTGAAAGAAGTCTTTCTACAGCGTCGGTAAGCGTTATCGGCGATGTAGTATACGTGAGCAGGGAACTTCCGATAATAAGAAGTATTATTCTGATTATCATAAGAAAGCTTACGTTTATACCGTCGGAAGTTATTTTAATAAATTTCCAGTGAAAATAAATATCTCCGTCACTGACAAAAAACAGATTCATTACAGCCGTGATTATCAGAAACGGCATCAGTGGTTTAATGCTTTTCACGAACATTTTAAATTTTATCCTTGAAAGAATTACAGCTATCAATGTATATACTGCACTTATTCCCATACATATGAACGAATCTCCGGTGAAAAGCATTATTATAAATATAAGTGTCATGATTATTTTAAACCGTGGGTCAAGGCGATGTATAACGCTTTCTATAGGAAAATACTGTCCTATTGTAATATCTTTCAGCATTTTATACCCCTTTCCCTGAGTTTTTTTAAAATAAGTTCCTTTGCATAGTCGACTGTATATACTTCCCTGCCGAAGTCAAGACCTTGTTTTTTAAGTTCCATAAAGACTTTAGTTATCTGTGGCACGTCGAGACCTATGCGTGAAATCTCCTCCGCACGTGAAAAAACTTTTTCCGTTTTGTCGAAACAGAATATACTTCCATTATTCATTACAAGTATTCTGTCGGCAAATCTTGCTATATCCTCCATACTGTGCGAAACTATCAGTATAGTATTTCCGGTTTTTTTATGATACGCCTTTATACAGTCAAAAATTCTGTCACGACCCATAGGGTCAAGACCGGCTGTGGGTTCGTCAAGAATAAGTACTCTTGGATTCATTGCCATAACTCCGGCTATAGCAACACGTCTTTTCTGACCGCCGGAAAGTTCAAACGGTGATTTTTCAAGTATTTCTTCCGGAAGTCCTATATCATATGCGGTTTCTATCACACGGCGTTTTATTTCCTTGTCGTCAAGACCCATATTTTTACAGCCGAATGCTATATCTTTATATACAGTTTCCTCGAAAATCTGATATTCCGGATACTGAAAAACCAAACCCACTTTAAACCGTACCTGTCTTATTTCTGATTTATTTTCCCATATGTCCCTGCCATCAAGATATATCTTTCCGGAAGTGCCTTTCAGTAAGCCGTTGAAATGCTGTATCAGTGTGGACTTTCCTGAACCTGTATGACCCATTATACCTATTATTTCGCCCTCGTTTATTTCAAGGCTTACGTGGTCAACGGCAGTTTTTTCAAACGGTGTACCCTGACTGTATATATACGTAAGTTCTTCGGTTTTCAGGACTGCCATTTTATCACTCCTTTTTACTTATTTTCAATAATTATACGTCTCATCAGAACCATATCAAACGAATCAACAAAACCGTCTCCGGTGATGTCTGCGTTTTTGTACTGCTCTTCCGTGAGTTCCTGTTTTTCTAAAATATAAGACTGGAGAAGTACAGCATCTGCAATATTTACTTTGTTGTCGCCGTTCATATCGCCGGAGCAGGTTTCTTTTTCGGGTGCTTTTCCGAGTGAGACAAATTTTCTGCCGTATTTTTCAGCATATGCCTGTGCCGTGGAATTTTCATAGCCACATATAGTACCTTTATAAACGTTTTCAAGTGGTTCATTTGTAAATACATAGGAATTTTTCCAGATATTACATTCCGGATTCAATATTGTTACTTTTTGCAGATTACTGCAACATATAAATGCACTTTCGCCAATAGTTTCTACATTTTCAGGAATAGTCACTGATTCTGCTTTCATATTATAAAAAGCCCATTCGTCAATTGTTTCAAGACCCTCCGGAAAAGTTATAGATTTCAGACCGCTTGCACTGAAAGCGTGTTTTCCGATAACTTTAAGACTTTCCGGAAATTCTATTGATTCAAGATTTTCACATTCACTGAATGCACTGTTTCCAATGACTTCAAGCCCCTCGGAAAATGTCACCGACTTAAGACCATAAGAATATCCGAATGCAGTGTCCCCTATACTTTTAAGACTGCTGGGAAGTACTACTGACGATAAACCGGATTTATAAAACAATCTGTCACTGATACCCTTTACACCCTCCGGAATAGTTATTTCACCAAAACGTGGCGACTTGATTAAAATTCCGCCATAAGTAGCAAACTGTTTCTTTTCACTGAACCACGGTGTCTGTTCAAAGGCTTCGTGTCCGAGACGGTCAACACTTTCAAGTTCAGTGATTGATTTCAGGTTTTTGCAATTATAAAACGCATGTTCGCCTATGTCTTTTACACTTTCGGGAATAACCACTGATGTTAATTCTGTATTATCACTGAACGCCTTTGAAGCAATAGATTTGATACCGTCCGGAATAACAACATCACCGGAACATTGTTTTCCGTCTATAACGACATTTTTTGCAATAACAAGCGGATTTTCTTTCTTTTTTTCGTCAAGCCATGGGGTATAGAAAAAGGCTTCTTCGTCAATTCTCTCAACACTGTCGGGAATTTCTACTGATTCCAAATCAAAACAATAAGCAAATGCATTAGTTCCGATTGTTTTGACACCTTCCGGAATAACCACCGATGTCAAACCACAATGTGCAAACGCATCAGCCGGAATATATGTTAAGTTTTTCGATAAAGTCAATGATGTCATTTCTGTACAAGCCCAGAACGCACTGTTATCAATATTTGTTATACTATCCGGAATAACTATTGATTTTAATTTCCTGTTATCAGCAAATGCAAGAAATCCGATACTTGTTACTGGTATTCCGTCAATTTCCTCCGGAATAACAACCTCTGTTACAAACTTATTACAACCGGTAATTTCAATATAACTTCCGTAGCTGACGTATTCAAGACTACCATAATTGTATTCTACAGATGCTTCAGCCGTGATTGCATTATTATCTGAAATACTGGTTACTGACGGGTAGGCAATACCCATAACGCATACTGCCATGATACCGGCAATTATTCTGTTTACTTTCATAATAAATACTCCTTATCAGATAAATTTTATACAGTCAATGGCGATACCAGTTACACAGTACCGCCATTGTACCGTTACTTTTTACTTATTATTTTCAATAATCATACGTCTTAAAAGAATCATATCAAACGAATCAACAAAGCCGTCGCCGGTGAGATCTGCATTTTTAAACTGTTCTTCTGTAAGTTCGTATCTGCCTAAAATGTACTCCTGAAAAAGTACAGCGTCGGCTATACCTACTTTATTATCGCCGTTAATATCGCCTGTTGCGGTTTCTTTGTCGGTGGCTTTATCCAGTGATACAAATTTTCTTCTGTATTTTTTGGCGTATGCCTGTGCCGTGGAGTTTTCATATCCCTTTATAGTGCCGTTGAAATAATATACAATACTATTACTATCATAATCATATAAATTATAATTAAAAATCGTATCATTGCTACCATAAATCTCACATTCAGGATTTAAAATGGTTATTTCTTTTAATTCAAAACAAAATCTAAATGCACCCTCTCCGATACTTGTTACACTATCCGGAATTTCTATTGATGTTAAAAGATTGCACCTCTCAAATGCATAGCTTGCAATACTTGTTACACCGTCGGGAATAACCACATCACCTTTACAAGTTTCGCCATTAATCAGAATATTGTTTATAACAACAAGCGGATTTTCTGCCTGTTTGGCTTTAAGCCAAGGAGTACCATAAAATACATTCATTCCGATATTTGTTACACTGTCGGGAATTTCTATTGATGTTAAACTACTGCAACCATAAAACACACTGTTTCCAATACTTGTTACACTATCCGGAATTTCTATTGATGTTAAACTACTGCACTCGTAAAATACACTGTCTCTGATACTTGTTATACTTTCCGGAAGTTCTAATGATGTTAAATTCATGCAATTATAAAATGCACTTTTTCCGATGTTTGTTACACTGTCGGGAATTTCTATTGATGTTAAAGCCTTACAACCAAAAAATGCACTACCTCCGATACTTATTACACTATTTGGAATATTTATTGATGTTAAACTATTGCACGCAACAAATGCACTTGCACCAATACTTGTGACTGATACGCCGTCAATCTCCGCTGGTATAACAACTGTTTCCGCTGATTCGTCACAATCGGAAATTTCTATATAATCCCCGTAGTTTGTGTATATGAGCTGTTCATATGTACCCTCTGTGTAGTCCTTTGCACTGGCTGTGATTACGGAATTATTTTCCGCAACCGCATTGACATAAGGCACACCAAATCCCATAACGCATACTGCCATAATAACGGCAAAAATTTTATTGAAATTCATTTTAAAAACTCCTTTTCATTAAATAATTTTAATAATGCTTTTACGCATTCTTCTTCGGATATTATTTCAGGTGAGATGTCCAGACCGGATTTTTTCAGTTCCCAGCACAATTCTGTGACCTGCGGAACGTCAAGACCGATAGCCCGCAAAAGTTCCACCTGAGAAAAAACTTTTACGGGTATATCATCTAAGACAATCCGCCCCTTATCCATGACAACAACACGGTCACAAAGTGAAGCCTCGTCCATGTAGTGAGTTATCAGGATTATTGTTATACCGTATTCACGATTAAGTTTCATGACAGAAGAAATTACTTCTTTTCTGCCCTGTGGGTCAAGCATAGCGGTGGGTTCGTCAAGTATTATGCACTCCGGACGCATTGCGATAATACCGGCTATAGCGATACGCTGTTTCTGTCCACCTGACAGCTGAGCAGGTGAATGAAGTCTGTAATCGTACATATTTACGGCTTTTAAAGCATCGTCAACACGTTTACGCATTTCCGGATACGGAACGCCTAAATTTTCGAGAGCAAAAGCGACATCTTCCTCTACTACTGACGAAACAATCTGATTATCCGGATTCTGAAAAACCATACCGGCACGCTGTCGTAACTGAAATAGTTTCGATTCGTCTGAAGTATCAATACCACCGACAATGACAGTCCCCGAAGTTGCCGTGAGTATACCGTTAAGATGTTTTGCAAGTGTGGATTTCCCTGAACCGTTATGACCTAATACCGCAACAAATTCGCCTTTTTTGATGTCAAGATTTATACCTTTTAATATTTCCGGTGAGGGATTTTCACCGTCTGCATCATAACGGAAATGTAAATTTCTTATCTCAATGATATTATTCATTTATAACCTTTCCAAAATATTTTTAATCATCACAATATGATATTCTTCCGATTACATCTATTTTAATAATCCTCGTGACTGAATAGCCGTCTTCGGTGACACAATCCATTTTAATCCATTTATCGTCGACTTCAATAACTATTCCGCTACCTAAAAATCTTTCCTGTACGTTATATATTTCAATAAAATTTCCGACAAGATTTTTTATCATATCTGACATAAAATCACCTCTGCCATATAGCCGTTGAACCACACGGAAGTGTCATTCCGGTTGATTCTACAGGAAGTCCTATCTCGTCAAAAGATACCTCACCGCCGAATTTTTCAGTGAGTACAGTTCCGGCTATATAGCCCATTACTGACGGTGAAAGTCCGGTAGTATAGCTGTTTATCAGGAAAAATAACGGATTATCCGAAAGAACACCGGAACATAATTTCACGAGGTCATATATTGAATTTTCAAGTTTCCATATCTCGCCGGAAGGACCTCTGCCATAACTCGGAGGGTCCATAATAACAGCGTCATAACGTCTGCCACGACGTATTTCACGTGCTATGAATTTTTCGCAGTCGTCTACAATCCAGCGTATCGGCTTTTCGGAAAGTCCGGAAATACCGGCGTTTTCCCTTGCCCATTGTACCATACCTTTTGAAGCATCTACATGACACACGGAAGCTCCGGCATCAGCACACGCAAGAGTAGCACCGCCAGTATATGCAAAAAGATTAAGTACATTTATTTCACGTCCGGAATTTTTTATTTTTTCTGACATGAAATCCCAGTTTACAGCCTGCTCCGGAAAAAGTCCGGTATGTTTGAAACCTGTCGGCTTTATGTTAAATTTAAGATTTCCGTAATTTATATTCCATACGTCCGGAAGTTTCCGCCTGAAAGTCCACTGACCACCACCGGAATTTGACCGGTAATAATGACCGTCGGCAGTATTCCAGAGGGAATTTTTTTTATCAGTTTTCCATATTATCTGTGGGTCGGGACGTACAAGGCTTATACCTCCCCATGATTCGAGTTTTTCACCGTCCGATGTATCAATTATCCTGTAATCTTTCCAGTTTTCAGCAGTTCTCATAAATAATCAAGCTCCTTTCGGGATTCTTTCCCTTATTTTTCCGGCTATACTGTTGACAGCCTCGTTAATATCGTTATAATCCATACCCTCGGCTGTTATGCTTATAGAGGGCTTTTCGGGATTTTCATGTACAAATAATTTAGCTCTGTTTCCGAACAGATGTATATAATTTGCTATGTGTTCAGTTATAACACAGTCATTCTTCCATATTTCCTTAAATTCCGGCGGAATACCGACATCAAGCGACATCTGATGATAATGTTTCATATCTGCAAGACTGCTCAGCGGAATGTTTTTACTTCTCATTATGGAAAGCAGTTTAACAGCCGTAAGAAATCCGTCACCGGTGGGTATTTCGTCTGGAAAAATAATTCTGCCCATGTTATCCGTACCAATATTGAAACCATCTGCAAGCATTTTTGTCATGACGCTTTTTTCGTCGAAACCGGCGGTCACGACAGATATATCATTTTCCTCTGCAAATCTCATGAATCCGTAACCTGCTCCGTAAGTAACAACAAAAGTATTATTTTTCAGTAAATTGTTTTCCCTGAAAAATTTTGCAAATACGGCTGAAAGTCTGTCATTATCGAGTATTATATTATTTTCGTCAATTACCGTACAGCATTCACAGTGATTTCCGAAAATAAAACCACAATTACACCCCCTTACAAAATATATATCATTTTCAGGTATGATACGGACTTCCGCACCGAGTTCACTGAAAAGTTTAAGGGCTATATCCTGATTGCCGTCAGGACATCTTATGGTTATTTTCATTCCCTGAAAATCCTGACGGACAGATTTTTTAATAAATCCGATATATTCCCCGATAGCGTTTTCACATATTATTACACCACCTTCACCCGTCCGGATACGCTTTGAAAGTTCTTCCGGTGAACCAGAAATTATTTTTTTAATTTCCTCCCATATTTCGTGGCTGAGTTTATGACCACCACCGGAATAAATACGTACTTTACAAAATCTGCCGTCTTCTGAAGATGTAATCATTATTCCGGAATCCGCACTATGAATACGTGTAAGATAAGAAACTGCCGGTGGTATAAGTACACCTGATTTTTCCGCCACAACTCCGGCTGAACTTATTCCCCGACATACTGAATCATATATACTTCCGGCAGATAATCCGCCGTCGTGACCTACCACAACAAGCGGATTTTTTTTGTTTTTCGGCGAAAATACACCGGCAATAGTCCTACCTGTCTTTTCTGCTAAAACATGGTCAGAACATTCAATTG
>CAMWUB010000004.1 GCA_947177345.1 uncultured Ruminococcus sp.
CAATTACATTCCATATACAAATTATAACAAAACGGATTTTCAAAAACAAGTGACATTTATCACTTTTTTCTTGCATTTTTGTAATTAATATGATATAATACCTGTAAAAGACTTTCTAATACAAGGTGGTAATAAATATGTTGCTTATATCTTTGAAAGAAGTTCCGAAAAAAGAACAGCGTTCTCATGCTCACAAACTGCTCCGTGAATGTCTCCGGACAAGGCATATAGAGTACATAACCGACGAAACACCCATTATCCGTAACGAACACGGTAAACCTTCACTGGCGGAATATCCGGAAATAAAATATAATCTCTCCCATGCACACGGTATAGCAGTATGTCTCATATCGGATTCTGAATGCGGTGTCGATTGCGAGGGAGTACGTCCTTACCGTCCTAACGTTGTTAAAAGGTCATTTTCCGAAAATGAAAAGTCTCTTATTGAAAACGCTCCCGAAACTGAACGTGATTTATTATTCTTCCGTCTGTGGACTCTCAAAGAAGCATACGTAAAGGCGATAGGTATAGGTATTTCTTATCCGCTGAATACCGTTGAATTTTCTTTCGACGGCGATAAGATAATATCTTCCGTTAAAGACCATTATTTCCGACAATATATTCTCAAAGACGGAAAGTTTATAGTATCGGTATGCGAAAAAAGGAGTTATTAAATGGGTTCAAACAAATCATCAGGTCAGAAATTTACCCTCGTGCATCTTCTGCTGATATCCGTCATTGTACTTATGGCTGTTATAATAGCTTTCATGTCGACTTCTATGCGTGCAATCCTTGACGAAGATAAGCAGACCCCTAAAAACAACAACTCCGGTGGTGATATGAATAATATCGTCACTGTTGAAAATACTACTCAAAACACTACAGATAACAATGATTCCGGCGTAATTCCTACCGCTGAACACATTGAAACACCTGTACAGACTTCCACTGAAATAAACGCCATAACGCAGTCTACTAATACCACCTCAACCACCACTACCACCAAACCTGCTCCGGAAACGACAGCATTTACAGTATCGACGGAAATAATAAACGAATTTCCCATTGATACTACTACAATTACAACTACTACCACAACTACAATAATAATAACAACAATGACCTCAACCATACAGAACGATTATACTGAAGTATACAGTGATGCTTATTATGCCTGCGTGAATACTCAGAATGACCCTCTGAATATACGTTCCGGAGCAGGTCAGGATTACAAAATAACAGGTACTATTCCGCAAGGAAAATATATCGACGTATATATGACAAGTAACAGTAATTGGTACTATACAACGTATAACGGTATAAGCGGTTATGTAAGTGCAGATTATATAACGCTTATATTATCGGAAGAATCTGACGGTGACGACGATAATTATAATAATGACTATAACGTTGTATTGGCTACTGTCAATACGGAAAATGACCCACTTAATATGCGTGATTCAGCTTCGGAAAGCGGAAGTATTATAACCACTATCCCTAAAGGAAATCGTGTATCTGTAAACGAATACGGCGATACATGGTGCTATGTTACATGGGGATTGTATTCCGGATATGTTTCAACACAATATCTGGAATTTCCATAAAACAAAAATATAAAGGAGTAAAAAAAAATCATGAAGTATGGACATTTTGACCTCGAAAACAAGGAGTATGTCATTACCAATCCTGCAACCCCTGCCCCGTGGGCTAACTATCTCGGTGACCCTGAATACGGTGCTATCATCTCGAATAATTCCGCCGGATATAGTTTTGTAAAATCCGGTGCTAACGGAAGAATAACACGTTTCCGTTTCAATTCAGATATGGCACTCCCCGGACGTTACATCTATATCAGAGACAACGAAACTAATGACTACTGGTCAGCATCATGGCAACCAGTGGGAAAACCTCTCGACACCTACAAATCCGAATGCAGACACGGTACGGCTTACACGATTATTTCCGCTGAATACGCTGAAATCAAGTCCGAAGTGACTTATTACGTCCCATACGGAAAGACTTACGAGGTATGGCGTACTAAGATAACCAATACCGGCGAAAATGACAGAAATCTGTCAACATTCGGCTTTATCGAGTTCACCAACGAAGACAATTACGAACAAGACCAGGTTAATCTACAGTATTCGCTTTTTATCTCACAGACACAGTTTATCAACAACAAAATTGTACAGACCATAAGCGGTAACAGTTCCAAAGACAGAAGAGACCGTTTCTTCGGTATGGTTGGTGCAGATGTTACGGCATCTTGCGGAAGTCTTTCCGATTTTATAGGTGCTTACAGGACTTATTCCAATCCGATAGCCGTCGAAACCGGTAAATGTAATAACGTAATGAACTATAACTCTAATTCATGTGGTGCATTGCAGTCGGATATTACTTTAAAATCCGGTGAAACTATCGAACTTATTTATATTTTAGGTCAGCGGAACAATGGGCAGGCTGAAGAAATCCTCAATGAATACAGGACAGCCGGAAAAGTCGACAATGAAATTAAACAGTTAAAGGATTACTGGCACAGTCAGTTATCAAATTTCAGGGTTGAAACACCGTCAGAAGAATTTAACAATATGATTAACGTCTGGAATGCTTATCAGTGTTTCATAACGTTTATATGGTCACGTGCCGCATCGTTCATATACTGCGGACTTCGTAACGGTTACGGTTACAGAGATACTGTTCAGGATATTCAGGGTATTATACATCTTAATCCTGAAATGGCTCTCGAAAAAATACGCTTTATGCTCTCGGCACAGGTTGATAACGGAGGTGGACTTCCTCTTGTAAAGTTCACGCATAAAGCCGGTCACGAAAATACCCCTGATGACCCTGAATATGTCAAGGAAACCGGTCACCCGTCGTATCGTGCAGATGATGCATTATGGCTTTTCCCGACTATTGTCAAGTATTTAGGCGAATCAGGTAACGAAAAATTCCTTGACGAAGTAATCGTATACGCAAACGGCGGTGAAGATACCGTATATAACCACCTCAAGAAAGCCATAGAATTTTCAATGAATCATATGGGTAGTCACGATATGCCAGCCGGATTGCACGCCGACTGGAATGATTGTCTCCGTCTCGGTGCTAAAGGTGAATCCACTTTTGTGGCATTTCAGCTATACTATGCCATGAACGTCATAAAAGATATGGCAAAGTCACGAAACGATAACAATTATATAGCATATATCAACGACGTTCAGGGAAAACTTGCCTCCGCACTCGGAAAATGCTGGGACAGTGACAGATTTATACGTGGTATCCGTGAAGACGGTGTTTTAGTCGGTGCGAAAAATGACCCTGAAGCTAATATGTGGCTGAATCCGCAATCATGGAGCGTTATTTCAGGGTTCGCAAACGCTGAACAATCCGAAAAGGCTATGAACAGTGTTCACGAAATTTTAAATACTCCGTATGGTGCAAAACTCCTTGACCCACCTTACAAAAAACACTATTTTGACGGTGCATTAATGCATATCTTCAACGACGATACAAAGGAAAACGGTGGTATCTTCTCGCAATCGCAGGGCTGGCTGATTCTTGCGGAATCAATACTCGGTCACGGTGACAGAGCTTTTGAATATTTCAAGGAAAGTTCACCGGCTACCATGAACGACAAGGCAGAAATAAGAGTTTCCGAACCTTACGTACACGGACAGTTTACGGAATCGAGAGGTTCACGCTATGAGGGACGTTCACACGTACACTGGCTTACAGGTACGGCTTCTACTGTAATGGTAGGTTGTGTAGAGGGTATCTGTGGTATGCGTCCAGATTTGAAAGGTCTTGAAATTTCACCGGCTATACCTTCAGAATGGGACGGATTCAGAATAGAAAAAGTTTTCCGTGGCAAGAAACTCAATATTACCGTTGACAATTCCGCACACGTCGAAAGCGGTGTCAAATCAGTAATCCTTAACGGAAATACTATCGACGGAAATTATATTCCTGCTGACAAACTCAGCGAAAACAATGATATAACAGTTATACTCGGCTGAAATTTTTAACACGCATAATACAAAAAAATCCGGAATCTTAAAAATTCCGGATTTTTATTTTATTTATTAAGTGCCTTTTCAAGCCATATATACGCCGTATCAAGAGCTTCATAAAGTCCCTGACATTCCATATTACGAGTACAGGCTTTTAACGGGTCAAGATTAGGGTCTGTAGACATCTGTATAACTTTTACTTTTCCGGCAACTTCTGTATCATTTATCTTCTGTGTAGACATTATATTCATCATTATAACGTAATCATCGGACATATAACCATAGTAAATAGTATTCCGACATCTTACAAGCGGATAGCCTTTATAAATGTAAAAATTTTCGTTCATTCAATAACCTCCTTTATTGTGTTATTATTTCCATGTTCTGATATAATCCTCACCTGTTTCTATTCGCTTTATATTTTCTATAAGAGTATCTACATATGCTTTTGAACACGTATACTTGCTTTTTCCGTCGACTACTATAAGCATTGTAAGTGCAGTATTATCATAAAATTCTATTTTAACCGATTTTTCAGTATAAGAATCAGTATATTCAACCGTAACAACCGGTAAAGTATCGGGTATATCGGCATCAAGTGCGAACTCCTCAGCATAGGCATCTATCAGACAACTATAAAACTGTCTGTAACGTTCAGTATCGAAAAGCTCACCGTTTCTCTTGACGTTGAAATGTTCTTTCTGATTGTTTTCAGCAGATTTGTCTTTTGGTTCTATTATAAATTCTTCCGATATATCAGAGGTATTTACACTTAATTCAGTTATGTTCCATACATACGAACCAATCATAATTCTTGATGTTATATCAATCGGCATGACCGTACACCATTTTGCTTCTTCGGTATCGACGATATAAATTATATTTCCGCCCTCAAACATAGCATAACAGCATTTTTTATTATTATCATCTATGAAAGGTTCACTCATAAGAAGTACATAATTATTGCCGTTATCGCAATCCATAGTAACACGACAGAACGGCTCTTTAAGACCTGCTCCTGCTATATCAGATTCCTTACAGTGAATAGAGTATACACCATCAGATTTAAGCCCGAACATTCCGTTAGTAACCGGTTCTGAACGTTCAACAGTAAGATATGCGTCAGTAGGTTCTGTCATTACGTGTGATGCAGATGTACCACCGGAATATTTGCCATCTTCACTTTTTTTGTCGTATTCAAGAAAAATATCATAATCAATGTCTTCACGTTCTATTCTGAGGCTGTTTACTATAGGATATTCTTCTTCAGGTGGTTCTTCCAGTATGATTATATCTACAAATTCGTCAAGAGTTTTACTATAGTTTGCGATATATGAAGTATCAACAGTATAGACAATCTTTTCACCGTCAAGCATAACGTAAGTTGAAGATTTTGCCGGTGCTTTATCGCCGACAAGAAATTTCTTTACTGTACCGGTCTGGAATTTTACTTCAACTTCCGCCTGTGGATTATCAAAACCGAATTTTGAAAGATTATCGCCTGTTTCGTCTACTATAGAACTCGTCACCATATTATTGGCATTATTCGCAAGAGTTCCGACTACAGCGGTATTAAGCGGAATATCTTCATAACCTTTAAGTGTATATGTTGCCGGTGATTCTTCGGTAGGTGCTTTATCCATTACAATCTGAAGCGTATCTGTAGAATTTTTTACAGTGACTTCTTTTATAATACCCTCTGCTTCACCGGCTTTTTCGTCGTTTATCAGATGTATTCCGTTTCCGTAAACTTCTGAAGATTCTTCAGAAGTCGAAACGGAACTTTCTGTATTATCTGTATTTTTCGGTTCTGTAAGAATAAGTGCAGTAAGTCCGCCACCAAGAACAACAACAGCCACTCCGAGACCGATAATAGTTTTAACGGATTTGTTCATTTATTACGTCTCCTTAAGAATACAATTATTCCGGCGACGGCTACTACAGCCGGTATCACGTATATAGTAAATATTTTTATACCGTTCATCTGTGAAGCTGTCGGCGTTATAAGTGCCTGTTGTAATGCTTTTTCCGGAATTACTGCCGATGCCTCTTTACCTGTCATGGTATTCAGCATACCCATTATAACATTAGCGTTATTGAATGCATTTGTCTGTGTGAGCAGGGAATTACTTATCATGAAAGAGCTTCCGAAAACGAGCAGGTGACTTGAATATCTGTCGAGACCTGAACTTGTTTCCTTTACAGATACAACAACAGCATCTCTTGCACCTTTTGCTGAATTATCCTGGTCATATGATGTATCCATTGATTTCATAACAGAAGTGGCCACACTATCGTTATTTTTCGTGAGTATCGACAATTTTCTTGTTGCCGGTGCTACTACCGGAAGTGTTTCATTCGGCAGACTGCCTACGGATTCAGTATTACTTATTTCAAGTTTTATGTTTACATTCTGATTGAATCCTAAATAAGTTTCAATCCAGTTTGTATCGTCAAGTACTGCACTTTCGTTAACCTGTATGCTCCAGTCTGCAAGAAATTCTGTTATATTAGGTAAATCATTTACGTACAGATTCGGAATATACAGCATATTTTTCTGATAATTTCCGCCGTTATAGAGGAAATCGCCTAATTTTCCGATAATATCCGCACTGAAGTCCACAGCAGGCATAGGTACTACTACAAAATCGTATTCTTCCGGATTCAATTCATCTGTGGCAATGTCAATGACTGTGCAGTCATAACCGTTCTTGCCTAAAAATGCCATAAAATCTGTAGTCATTGTTTCGTAACCCTGTCCGGTAATGGAAACGCCGTTCATCATAGATGCAAATGCGGTTTTTATCGGGTTGGAATCCGTAACGCTCAGGACTGCTGACGTAATTGTACTTTCACCGACAAAATTCATAGTAATTGCCGTATTGGTACTTGAATTAGACGGAGTAATCATATTTATAATTTCTTCCTGTGTGATTACTTTTACTCTGCCATTGTCATTATTTCCGGAAAATACTATAATACTTCCCTCCGGAATGTCGTTATTATAGAACTTCCTGTATTTTGCGATAATATCAGGGTCTTTGTTCATATCGACATACTGTACTTTTATATTGCCGTTACCTTGTTGTGAGTACATCTCGTATTTTTCGAGTACAGACGGTATCATTTCATACGGTGTTTCAACATTCATTCCATAATAATAAGCATACATCTGTTGATAGTAACTTCCCATTGAGGCAAAATTACTTTCAGGGAATGTTACTGTAATTTCAACATCCTGTTTGAGATTCTTTATAGCTTCTATTGATTCGTTGCTGATTTCATATCTGTTATCAGCAGTGAGGTCTATTTTCAGCGGTGAACGCTTTGCAAGCATACTACATATCAGATTCAGTATAACTACAAGTACAATTACAAGAGCTATCACCACAAATGACATAGAGCCATATTTGAATTTTTTCATATTTTTTTTAGATTTCTTGATTTTCGGCTGTTTTTCCGGTTTTTCGGGTACAGTAGCCGTATCTGTAACAATATCTTTTTTACTCATCTGAAAATACCTTCCTTTCCGTAAATTATCCCCAACGTCTCTTGTCAAGTACTCTCACTGTGAAGAAGTTGAACAGAAACGCTACACTTAGGAAAAATACTACACTCGGAAGACTGAAAATTCCCTGTGTGAACTCAATATATCTTGAATAGAATGAAAGTGATGTAATCGCTTTGCTTATATACTCATTTGAAATATTTACCGCAAACGAATCAAACAGATAGAGTACGAAAAGTGCAAGCATACTCGCAACAGCCGAAGCCATCTGGTTTTCAGTCAGCGACGATATGAAAAGTCCCACTGCTATGAACGCTGAACCTAAAAACAGCATAGCAAAATAATTACCTAAAAGAGTTGTCCATACTACTTCGCCTAATACCGCAAGGAATATTGAATATATAAATACAACACTTTCGGCTATGATAAAAAGAGTAAGTGCCGCAAAATACTTACCTAAAACTATATCCCATAAGCCGACGGGGGCTGTCAGTAAACCTTGGTCTGTCTTGTTTTTCTTTTCCTCGCTGAGAAGTCTCATTGTAAGTATGGGTATAAGGAAAAGTATTATAAGAAACATACTGCTGAACATAGGCGATGTATCTGTTCTTCCCGAACCTATTACACCGGCATAGAAAAAATATCCAGATAGCAGATAGAACACCGAAAGAAATACATAAGCTACTCCCGATGTGAAAAATGCACCTACTTCACGCCTGTAAATCGCACCCATTATTCATTACCTCCGTTTTCTTCTGCTTCCTCCGCTGAACTCTCCTCGAATTTCAGATTAATACGTGGTCTTTCATTCGGTTCGAGTTTAACGTCATTTTCGCCCATTGTGATTCTAAGGAATATATCTTCAAGTGTAAGGTCAGATAACTGCAACATAAGAATATTCCAGCCCTTTTCACGACACAGTGCATTCAGTGAACATCTTATATCTGTTTTTTCGTCCGCCTCAACGTCGTAATCATAAATACCTCTTTCACGTTCCATATCGGCACGGACGTATTTTATACCTTTCAGTGATTTTATAGCCTTTACAATTTCTTCCTTGTCAGCGGAAGTCTTAGTAGTACCCTCAATGCGTAAAGTCATTTTATGCTCGTTGGTGAGCTGTCGGGCGATTTCGTCGGCTGTACCGTCAGCGGCAACTTCGCCTTTATTTATAATTATTATTCTGTCGCAAACCGCCTGAATTTCCGGAAGTATATGCGAAGACAATATAACTGTATGTTTCTTGCCTAATTTCTTTATAAGAGTACGTATTTCAATAATCTGATTAGGGTCAAGACCTACTGTGGGTTCGTCGAGTATCAGGACAGGCGGATTATTTATCAATGCCTGTGCGAGACCTACACGCTGTCTGTAACCTTTTGAAAGATTCTTTATTATACGGTCTTTTACGTGTGTAATCTTGCATAAGTCGCATACGTCCTTAAGATGTGCCTTGCGTGGTAGCTTGCACTTTTTAAGGTCATATACAAAATTAAGATAGCCGTCAATGGTCATATCAATATAGAGTGGCGGAATTTCCGGCAGATACCCTATGGACGCCTTAGCTTTTTTAGGGTCTTCAAAAATATCAACACCGTCAACGAGTACCTGTCCGGACGTTGACGAGATATAACCGGTCAGCATATTCATAGTAGTTGATTTGCCTGCTCCGTTAGGACCTAAAAAACCTAAAATTTCACCCTGTTCCACCTTGAAACTTATATTTTTGACGGCTTGTTTGTCGCCATACTTCTTACTGAGATTTTTAACCTCAATCATTGGATTCCCTCCCTGAAACAGTTTTCATAATTTTTACATATGATACAATAATAATATTTCTTTGTGATAAAGCCGTGAAAGTAAAGCGAATATTTATTAAATTTCACGTACAACGGCAATGTCTGCTGAAATCTGTTTCCGGAGTTCCTCGACAGATGAGAATTTCATTTCCGGACGGATAAATTTATTGAAATCAACTCTGATATTTTTATTATATAAGTCACCGGAAAAATCAAGTACATGAGTTTCCGCAAGTGGTGTACGCTTACCGGCAATAGTAGGCTTTACTCCTATATTTGTTATAGACTTATATTTTATATCATCAATATATGTTGTAGTGAAATATACTCCGTATTTAAGTATAAGCTGTCCTTTTGAATAGTTCTGGTTGATAGTCGGAAAATTTATCGTTCTGCCTATCTCGTTACCGTGTACTACAGTAGTATAAATGTTGTATGGTTCACCTAAAAGAGTGTTCGCTCTTTCGATTTCACCGTTCACGAGGCAACGACGTATTTCACCGGAAGATACCGTTATACCGTCGATTTTTACCGGTTCGGCAATCTGTACTTCAAAACCGTATTTTTCCCCGAAACTCTTTAACTCCTCAACTCCACATGATACATTTTTTCCGAATCTGAAATTATTTCCGCAACAGACTATTCCGGCATTCATTTCTTTAACAAGTATATCTTCCGCAAATTCTTCACCTGACATTCCGCAAAGTTCTTCAAAGTGTACTGAATTTATATCATAAAATCCGAATCCGTATTCCTTGTATCTGCCGTATTTCCAAAGTGTTTTAAATTTATGAACATGAGTATAAATATAGCCGTCCTTACCGCTTGACTTCCGGAGTACCGCCATAGGATTGAACGTAAATACAGCCGGTTGAAGACCGTTTTTTTCCTGTACAAGTGCGAGGTCAAGGACTGCACGGTGTCCGAGATGTATTCCGTCAAAAAGTCCGAGTGCTACAGCACGTTTTTTATTTATCATTTTATCACCTCACACAAGATTTTTCCCGATACGGAGTATACCGTTTTCGTGTTCCGCAAGTGCCGTACCTATGAAGTTTCCGTCGAATCCATAGACGGAATATATATTACAGTCGCCTTTTATGTTGCGTATCTTTGACAAATCCAGTTTAACGCCGTTTCTGTAAAGTCTTGTCTGATACTCATTTAACTTTATTTTCGGAAGTGAATTAAATAATCTCTCAATCGGTAGTATAAGACTTTCAAGACAGTTTTCTTCACGTGCCTGTTGTACCTGTTCAAAAGTGTAGCAGTCGTCAAGAGTGAATCCACTGGCGGAAGTCCTTACAAGTGAAGTCATTATACCACCACAACCTAATTTTCCGCCTATATCGTGAATGATAGTCCTGATATACGTACCTTTTCCGCATGATATGGTAATATTGCCGGTACGTGTTTTTTCGTCGTAATCTATGAGACTTATTTTTTCTACTTCTATTTCACGAGGTTTTCTTTCGACTTCTATTCCCTGACGTGCGAGGTCATAAAGTCGCTGACCGTTCACCTGTACCGCCGAGTACATTGGCGGAATCTGTAATATTTTCCCTGTAAATTCCGGAAGTATTTTAATTATATCATCTTCTGATACAGGTTTTTCGGAAGTCGTCAGGATTTTTCCGGTTATGTCCTGTGTATCGGAAGTTTGTCCTAATAGGAATCCGGCAACATAGCTTTTTGAATTATCCGGCATGATGTCACACGCTTTTGTAGCAGTCCCGACAAATACCGGAAGTACTCCGGTAGCCATAGGGTCAAGAGTACCGGCATGACCTAAACGTTTCATGCCGAGTATCCCTCTTAACTTTGCGACGACATCAAATGATGTGAAATCCTGTGGTTTATTTATACATAATATACCGTTCATGCTAAAGCCTTTTCTACAGCTTCAATAAGCTGTTTTTTAATATCGTCAAGATTTCCGGCAAGATTACAACCGGCTGCCTTATCGTGACCACCACCGCTGAGAGTTTCGCATATTTTTGAAACGTTTACCTTGTCTGCTGAACGGAACGAACATTTATAATCGTCTGTCCGCTGACGTATAAATATACCTACTTCTGCGGATTCATACTGTATTGTAAGCGGTGCAAATCCTTCAAGTTCCTCGTCTTTTATACCAAATTTCGCCATCATTTCCCTTGTGACCGCTATTATATATAATTTTCCGTCCAGATATGATTCAACAAGTTCATTTAATTTGCTTTCGAGTTTGACACGTCCCACTGACTTGACATCGAACATATAGCGGTTTATCTTTGCGAAATCAATATTACTGTATTCACGCATTATTTTACCGGCTACTTCATGTGTATGCGGATTTGTACATGCAAACTTGAAACAGCCTGAATCCGTTGCGATTCCTGTATAAAGACACTTAGCACAATGTTCTGTTATCCTGATACCCATAAATTCAGCCAAATCATAAATAATTTCACAGGTAGCAGATGCTTCCGGTCTTAAAAGAGTTTTTCCGGCGTAATTTCTGTTTGAAATATGGTGGTCAATGCATAACTGTACTTTATCACCGTAAATTTCACAATATTTTCCCATAAGTTTAGGGTCTGCAATATCAACGGCTATTATAGTCTGTGGTTCAAAATCCTCACCTGATCCGGATTCCGTAAGAAAATCGTATCTTTTCGGGAATACATCATGACATATAACCCTGCTTCTTATACCAAGCTGTCCGAGTATTTCTTTCATTGCGAATCCAGCCCCTACACAATCGCCGTCCGGATTTCTATGAGTAATTATTACAGCGTCCTTACAGTTACGGATAAAAGTTTCTGCTTCGCTGAAACCTATATACATAAAAATACACCTCTTGAATTTATTTTTATTATTTTAACAAATCGTTCAATTTTCTGCTGATTTCGGCACTTCTTTCTATGGAATTATCTGCTATGAAAGTAAGTTCCGGTGATTTACGCATCTTCAGACGGTGGAAAAGTTCACGTTTTATGAATCCGCTGGCATTAGTCAGACCTTTTACGGAATCAAGTGCCTTTTCCACGCCTGAATAGCTTGATACATATATCTTACATACGGACATATCCCCCGACAAATCAGCCCTTACAATAGTTAACATAGGGTCAATGCGTGGGTCTTTGAGTTCACGGAGAATAGCTGTCATTTCACGTTTAATATCTTCAGCCATACGACTGTTTTTAAAATTTGCCATTTATAAATAATCCTTTCTATGATTAGCAGAGCATACCCGAAAAAATCCGGATACGCCCTGAATTAATCTTATATATCATTCTTCACGGTATTCTTCAACCATATACGCCTCGAATATATCTCCCTCTTTAACGTCGCTGAACTTGTCAAGGCTTATACCGCACTCGTAACCGTCGGCGACTTCCTTCACGTCGTCCTTGAATCGTTTCAGACCGGCTATTTTGTCATCTGCTATGATTATTCCGTCACGGACTATACGTATCTGACAGCCTCTTGTCACCTTACCATTAAGAACGTAACTTCCGGCAACCATTCCGACATTGGATATTTTATATACCTGTCTTACTTCGGCACGTCCTAAATCTACCTCACGGAATTTAGGTGCAAGCATACCTTTCATGGCGGTGGTGATTTCTTCTATGGCATCATAAATAATTCTGTAAAGACGTATATCAACACCGTCACGGACTGCATTTTCAGAAGCTACAGGGTCAGGTCTTACGTTGAAACCTACTATAATTGCATTGGAAGCATTTGCAAGCATAACGTCGCTTTCCTTTACAGCACCTACTGCACCATGAATTACACGTACTCTTACTTCGTCATTGGACAGTTTTTCAAGTGACTGCTTGACAGCCTCAACAGAACCCTGTACATCTGCCTTTACTATAATAGGAAGTTCTTTTATTTCACCCTCGGCAATCTGACTGAACAGGTTATCAAGTGTGACCTTTCTGTATGCGTTGAACTGTTCCTGTTTAGCCTCGTGTTTTCTTTCCTCGACGAGTTCACGGGCAAGTCTTTCATCTTCAACAGCATTGAAAATATCTCCGGCACTTGGAACTTCTGCAAGACCTGTTATTTCAACCGGCACTGACGGACCGGCAGATTTAACAGTGCGTCCTTTATAGTTTGTCATAACCCTTACGTGTCCTACAGAAGTACCGGCTATAAGTACATCGCCCTGATGTAATGTGCCGTTCTGTACGAGAAGTGTAGCAATAGGTCCTCTGCCCTTATCAAGACGTGCTTCAATTACAGTACCTTTTGCAAGTCTGTCCGGATTAGCTTTTAATTCCTTTACTTCCGCAACAAGCAGTACGTTTTCAAGAAGTTCGTCTATACCCTCACCGGTTTTTGCCGATACAGGTACGCATATTACATCGCCACCCCATTCTTCGCATACAATATCGTATTTTGTAAGCTCTTCCTTTATTCTGTCCGGATTTGCACCCTCTTTATCCATTTTATTTATGGCGACTATAAGTGATACTCCGGCGGCTTTTGCGTGGTTGATTGATTCGACGGTCTGAGGCATTATACCATCATCAGCGGCGACAACAAGTATTGCTATATCGGTAATATTAGCACCTCTTGCACGCATAGATGTGAATGCTTCGTGACCGGGGGTATCAAGGAAAGTAATGCTCTGTCCGTTGACTTTAACCTGATATGCTCCGATATGCTGTGTAATACCACCGGCTTCACCGTCGGCAACGTGTGCATTTCTTATGCGGTCAAGAATAGATGTCTTACCATGGTCAACGTGTCCCATTACAACTACTACCGGACTACGTTCTTCAAGATTTACATCTTCGTCGTCGCTGTCGTCAATCAGACGCTCTTCAATAGTTACGATTATTTCCTTTTCGACCTTTGCACCGAGTTCTTCAGAAACAAGTGACGCTGTATCAAAATCAATTTCCTGATTGATTGTTGCCATTATTCCGAGACCCATAAGTTTCTTGATAACTTCAGTAACGGTCACTTTCAGACGTGTAGCAAGTTCACTTACCGTTATATTATCCGGAATCATTACTTTTAACTGTTGTTTTCTTGCTCTTTCGAGTTCAAGACGTTTTAACTTTTCAGTTTCTGTTTCCTTTTTGGAGTACTGTTGTCTTACACGCTGTGCGGATTTCTGACTTATTTTCTGTTTCTTTGAAGAGTAATTATCATTCTTGTGTTTGTTTGTAGGTGCAATCTGTTCATAACGTTCATTGTATTTGTCGAGGTCTACATAACTACCTCTTGTATCGACAGTCCTGCGTTGCGTGGAAGTCTGTGCGGTCTCCGAACTGAATGTAGCATTAAATTCAGAGCGTTCACCTCTTTCACGGGCTTTTGCCTGAGTTTTCTGCTTATCGTTCTTGCGTGGTGTCTTGATTTTCGGTTGTGGTGTGGGTTCAGGAACTTTAACAGGTTCAGATTTTACAATCAGTTCAGCAGAAATTTTCGTTTCCGTTTTTTCAGGAACTTTTACTTTTTCCGGAACTTTTACAGGTTCTGATTTCTTAGGAGCTTCAGTTTTTCTGTCCGGTTTTCTGACCTGCTCAGATTTTTTATTATTGTTGCGATTGTTGTTATTGTCACGTTTTTTGCCGTAATTTCTTTTTTCATGTCTTACAGGTTTTTCAGAATTTCTTGACTGATAGTATGAATCGAAATTTTTTACCTCATGTTTTTTAGTGAAGTGTTCAAGAAGTAAATTCATTTCCGCTTCATTGAGTTGACTCGATGCGTTTCTTTTCTTGTTGTCCTTAGCTGAAAAGAAGTCAATAATTTCCTGAGCAGATACATTGAAATCCACAGCAGCTTCACTGATTTTTATTTTTTTGGTCATAGGCTCGTATACCTCCAGTTAATCACGCCGTAAGAAAACATACGGCTTTGTTTGTATAGCGATAATTATTTTATACAGGTATCAATTTTAATGAAACCGTCCGCAAAACCCTTGTCACATACGGCGATAACAGCTGTTACTTTTCCGCAAAGATTTCCGATTTCTTCCTTTGAAAGTCCGGTCTTCAATACGGGAACTGCATATTTATTACATATGAATTGTGTTTCCTTGACGGTTTTTTCTGATGCGTCCGAAGCTGTAAGAATACAACAGGCTGTACCGTTTCTGACGGCTTCACAGGCACTGTCAAAACCTTTCACGGATTTACCGGCTTTAATGCATATCGTGAGAAGATTAGCTGTTTTTTTCGAGTTCATTCAGCATTCCTCCGTAAATATCATCATCTATTCTGCATGAAAAAGCCTTTTCAAAACGTCTTGCCTTACGTGCCTTGCCGAAACATTCAGTATCACGGCAGATATAAGCACCTCTGCCGGATTTCTTACCGGTAAAATCAAGACTTATTTCACCCTCCGGAGACTTTACTACACGTATGAGTTCCTTTTTAGGCTTCATTTCATTACAGCCGAGGCACATTCTCATAGGAATTTTTTTAGGTTTCATAGATTATTCCTCTGCCGGAGCATCATTTTCAGATTCTGTTACAGATTCCGTTTCCTGTACAGTATTTTCAGTATTCTGAACTTCTTCCGGAACTTCTTCAGATTTTTCTGCACTGAAATCCGGATTTAATTCCGGTGCTTCCTGATTCGTTACAATATCAAACTGCGGTTTTATATCAATTTTATAACCGGTCAGCTTGGCGGCGAGTTTGGCATTCTGTCCCTTATTACCGATTGCAAGTGAAAGTTTATTATTAGGTACTATTACAGTACAGGTTTTTTCAGTTTCTGAAGTTATTATAGTTTTAAGAACTTCTGCCGGTGCGAGTGCCTTAGAAATAAATTCTTCCGGAACATCACTCCATAGAATGACATCTATTTTTTCGTCATGAAGTTCTTTTACAACAGCCTTTACTCTTGCGTGCTTATTACCTATACAAGCACCTACAGGGTCAATATTAGGGTCTTTTGACCATACAGCCATTTTAGTTCTTGAGCCTGCTTCTCTTGAAATAGCTTTTATCTCAACTGTACCGTCGTAAATTTCAGGCACTTCGATTTCAAAAAGACGCTTTACGAGGTCTTTATGTGTACGTGAAATTTTAACAATCGGTTTCTTGTTTTTTCCGATTATGTTTGTTATATATACTTTTATCGGATTACCCTCTTTCAGTATTTCCCCCGGAATCTGTTCATTTTTGAAAAGATAAAGTTCTGTGCCTTCGTATTCGATAGTTGCAGTACCTCTGCCGGGGTCAATCTGTGAAATTTTACCGGTAATACATTCGTGTTCTTTCGATTCAAAACGATTGAGCATCTGTTCACGGTTTATTTCCCTGAGGTCGCCCTTTATAGACTGTTTGGCAGAAAGTGCCGCCATTCTGCCGAGTCTGGAAATATCAATTTCTTTCAGGATTTTTCCGCCTACGTATGCATTCGGGTCGAGAGTACGGGCAACATCTATATTGATTTCATTCTCGTCAATCGGATAATCATCAATAATTTCCTGTTCAATGTACATAGCGAATTTCTTTGTAAGCGGGTCAATATCTACTTTTATACGCTCCTCACTATGCGGATATGCTTTTCTTGCTGCCTTAAGCATAGCGGATTTTACTTTTTCGATAAGAATTTCAGTTTCCACACTGTTTTCAGACCCGAGCTTTTCAAGAGCCTCGAAAAAGCTGTTATTTGTTTTCATTTCTGTATATTCCTCCAGTATATTATATTTTTTATTTTATATTTCAAAATAAAGTTTAACGTATGCTATATCGGCAAGCGGAAAAGTTTTCGGTTTTCCGTCTTCGGTAATAACCGTAACTCCGTTTTTGTCTGCACCCGAAAGTATAGCGATAATTTCCTTTTCGCCGTCGATATCCCTTATAAAGCGTATCCTTATAGTATCGCCCTCACATACTTCAAAGTGTTCTTCCTTGACGAGTTCCCTTTCGAGACCTGCCGAACCGACTTCAAGTACATAACTTTGTGAAACAGGGTCAGCTTTATCCATAATATCGTTTATGGGTTCTGTAGCTCTTTCGCAATCCTGAATAGTTATACCGTCGTCGCTGTCAATGAATATGCACAGATGCCATACCGCTCCCTCTTTCTGATAGCATACGTCCCAGAGGTAATAACCTAGTTCGTCAGTTATTGGTTTTACAAGGTCATAAACTTTCTGTTCAGTAGCACCGAATTTTTTAAACTTCATAACACGTCAACTCCTTTCATGATTAATTATAGCTGTATTTATGTGAAAAATGTACATATCATGTATAGAAATTCTGTCATATATGACGAAATTTTTCTTTTATATGAGAGATTTCAACATGAAGACAGTCAAATAAATAAGCGAAAGACCGGATATATCCGGTCTTTGTGTCAGCTATTACCATATTTATTATATCACAGCTTTCAATAAAAATCAAGTCTTTTCAGAAAATTTCTTTTCATGGAGTTGGCGCTTATGTTTATTTCACAGTCTA
>CAMWUB010000005.1 GCA_947177345.1 uncultured Ruminococcus sp.
TATGATACTTATATATTTAAATATTATGGTATAGAAGTTGATTCTGAAAACTATAAATTTATTAATATCTCAGTAGATAATTATTTATCTGGATTCATAAAATTATTTTAATTAAGTCTTATCCATTCAGCGAGTGCAGAAATAAAAAGCGTATTTGTCGGAATATCGTTTTTACTTTGCAGAGTATTCCCGAAAACATCTTTAGCAAAATCATGGTCACAATTTATATATCCGTTATGTATAGCGGTTCTTATAGCACGCTCCACAGAAAGAGGTGTCACGTTGAAGTAACTGGCTATCTGCGGATATATCGACTTCGAGAAATTAAGCGAGGTTTCATATATTGTCAATGCTTTGAGAATATAGTGATAGCCTTTTCTGCTTGGTGATATACCAAGTTTTATCAGAGCTTTTGACGTTGTTTTTTCGACTGACATTACAATGCACCTCCTTTTATATACATTATAACATATATTGTGACAAAAATAAACGCAGAACTTTGACTATATTTGTCATATTTATCATTAAAGTGTCTAAAAAGAAAAAGACCGTCAGAATTACCTGACAGTCTTTTTTTATATGGTTTAATAAATTATTCGTTGATAGCAGTTACAACGCCTGAGCCAACAGTTCTGCCACCTTCACGGATAGCGAAACGAAGACCTTCTTCAATAGCGATAGGTGTGATGAGTTCAACGTTCATGGAAACGTTATCACCAGGCATACACATTTCCTTATCAGCCGGAAGTGTAACTACACCAGTAACGTCAGTAGTTCTGAAGTAGAACTGAGGTCTGTAGTTGTTGAAGAATGGTGTATGACGACCGCCTTCTTCTTTCTTAAGAACGTACACCTGACCAGCAAACTTTGTATGTGGGTGAATTGAACCAGGTGCACAAAGTACCTGACCTCTTTCAACCTGGTCTCTTGTGATACCACGGAGAAGAGCACCAACGTTATCACCAGCTTCACAGAAGTCAAGAGTTTTTCTGAACATTTCGAGACCTGTAACAACTGTAGTGAGCTTTTCTTCCTGAAGACCAACGATTTCAACCGGCTTGTTTACATCAAGACGACCTCTTTCAACTCTACCTGTAACAACAGTACCACGACCGGAGATAGTCATAGTATCTTCGATAGGCATAAGGAACGGCTTAGCTTCGTCTCTCTCAGGGCTTGGAATGAATTCGTCAACAGCGTTCATGAGTTCGATGATTGGAGCATAAGCAGGGTCACTGAGGTCATCAGGAGCGTTAAGAGCCTGAAGAGCTGAACCCTTGATAATAGGTGTATCGTCGCCAGGGAAGTCATAGCTTGAGAGAAGGTCACGGATATCCATTTCAACGAGTTCGAGAAGTTCTTCGTCGTCAACCTGGTCAGCCTTGTTCATGAATACAACGATTGCCGGAACGCCAACCTGACGAGCAAGAAGAATGTGTTCTCTTGTCTGAGCCATAGGACCGTCAGAAGCAGCAACAACGAGGATAGCACCGTCCATCTGAGCAGCACCTGTAATCATGTTCTTAACATAGTCAGCGTGACCAGGGCAGTCAACGTGTGCGTAGTGACGAGCATCTGTTTCATACTCAACGTGTGCGGTATTGATTGTGATACCACGTTCTCTTTCCTCGGGAGCCTTATCAATCATGTCATAAGCCTCATACTTAGCCTGACCCTTCATAGCGAGAGTTTTTGTGATAGCAGCAGTAAGAGTTGTCTTACCGTGGTCAACGTGACCGATAGTACCAATGTTTACATGGGGTTTGGTACGTTCAAATTTAGCCTTTGCCATTGGAAAAATCCTCCTTAAATAGAAAATACAGTAATCTGTATATATATTATAACAGATTATTTTAATAAATGCAAGTGTTTCGGAGAAATTTTTTCTCCGGAACACAAGATTTTTTTATTAGTTTTTACCACGAGTTGCCATAATCTTTTCAGCAATGCTCTTAGGAACTTCCTGATAGCTGTGTGGTTCCATAGTATACTGTCCACGACCCTGTGTATTTGAACGGAGGTCAGAAGTATAACCGAACATTTCCGAAAGCGGAACGAGTGCATCTACCTGAACAGTACCTGTTCTTGATTCCTGTCCCTGAATCTGTCCACGACGTGAACTGAGGTCGCCTATAACAGTACCTGTGTACTCGTCAGGAACGATAACAGCAACTTTCATAACAGGTTCCATAAGGATAGCGTTTGCTTGTTTGAGAGCCTCTTTGAATGCGATAGAACCGGCAATCTTGAATGCCATTTCTGAAGAGTCAACTTCGTGATATGAACCGTCATAGAGCTCAACCTTAACGTCAACAACTTCGTAACCGGCGAGAATACCGGCTTTCATAGCACCCTGAATACCAGCGTCAACAGCCGGAATATATTCTTTAGGAATAGAACCGCCGACAACTGCATTCTTAAACTCATAGCCCTTACCGGATTCATTAGGTTCAACACGGATTTTAACGTGACCGTACTGACCTGAACCACCGGACTGTTTCTTATATTTGTAATCGACATCTGCATTGCCCTTGATAGTTTCCTTGTAAGCAACCTGTGGAGCACCTACATTAGCTTCAACCTTAAATTCACGGAGAAGTCTGTCAACGATGATATCAAGGTGAAGTTCGCCCATACCTGCAATGATAGTCTGACCTGTTTCTTCGTCAGTCCATGTCTTGAAAGTCGGGTCTTCTTCAGCGAGTTTTGCAAGAGCGATACCCATTTTTTCCTGACCTGCTTTGGTTTTCGGTTCAATAGCAAGCTGGATAACAGGTTCAGGGAATTCCATAGATTCAAGAATAATCGGATGTTTTTCGTCACAAAGAGTATCACCGGTTGTGGTGTTCTTGAGACCAACAGCGGCGGCAATGTCACCGGAATAAACTGTTGTAATATCTTTTCTGTGATTTGCGTGCATCTGAACGATACGTCCGAAACGTTCACGATTGTCTTTAGTTGCATTAAGAATTGTGTCGCCCTGATTGATTACACCGGAGTAAACACGGAAGAATGCGAGTTTACCAACAAACGGGTCAGTAGCAATCTTGAAAGCGAGAGCTGAGAACGGTTCGTCATCTGAAGACGGTCTGTCTTCTTCTTCGTCTGTATCAGGGTTAACGCCCTTGATAGCCGGAACATCAAGCGGTGACGGCATATAGTCAATGATAGCGTCAAGAAGTTTCTGAACGCCCTTGTTTCTGTATGAAGTACCACAGGTTACAGGAACCATATTGTTAGCGATAGTAGCCTTTCTGATACAAGTCTTTATTTCTTCAATAGAAAGTTCACCCTCTTCAAAGTATTTTTCCATAAGGGCTTCATCTTGTTCAGCGACGTGTTCTACCATAGCTTCATGATATTCCTGAGCTTTTTCTTTCATGTCCTCCGGAATTTCTTCAACACGAATGTCTTTTCCGAGGTCATCATAATAAATGTAAGCTTTCATTTCAACGAGGTCAATAATACCCTTGAAAGTATCTTCAGCACCGATAGGAAGCTGAATCGGCACAGCATTACATTTAAGTCTGTCCTTCATCATGTCAACGACACGATAGAAATCAGCACCCATAATGTCCATTTTGTTAACATAAGCCATACGGGGTACTTTATAGTTATCAGCCTGACGCCATACAGTTTCAGACTGTGGTTCAACACCGCCCTTAGCACAAAGGACTGTTACAGAACCGTCGAGTACACGGAGTGAACGTTCAACTTCAACAGTAAAGTCAACGTGTCCGGGGGTGTCGATAATGTTAAGTCGGTGACCAGCCCAATAGCAAGTGGTAGCAGCAGAAGTAATAGTGATACCTCTTTCCTGCTCCTGAGCCATCCAGTCCATAGTAGCACTACCCTCATGAGTTTCACCGATTTTGTGATTTACACCGGTGTAATAGAGGATACGTTCTGTAGTGGTGGTCTTACCTGCGTCTATATGAGCCATTATGCCGATATTTCTTGTATTTTCAAGTGAACAATCTCTTGACATAATAATCCTCCTTTGTAACTCTTACCAACGGTAGTGGGCAAATGCTTTGTTTGCCTCTGCCATTTTGTGAGTATCGTCACGCTTCTTGCAAGCACCGCCAGTACCGTTAAGAGCGTCAAGGATTTCACCGGCAAGTCTTTCTTTCATAGTTTTTTCGTTTCTCTCTCTGGAGTACTTAGTAATCCAGCGGAGACCTAAAGTCTGTCTTCTTTCGGGTCTAACTTCCATAGGTACCTGATAAGTTGCACCACCGAGACGACGAGCCTTTACTTCGAGCTGTGGCATGATATTTTCCATAGCCTGTTCAAAAACTTCAAGAGCGTCCTTGCCTGTCTTTTCTGCTACGATTTCAAAAGCACCGTAAACAATTTTCTGTGCAACGCCCTTTTTACCGTCAAGCATTATATTATTAATGAGACGTGTAACGAGCTTTGAGTTGTATACAGGGTCCTGTAATACATCACGCTTTGCGATATTACCTCTTCTTGGCATTTTCGCTTCCCTCCTTCACATAGATTCATGAATTCATAGGTACTCAGACCCTACCGATTACTGCTACTTAATAGCAAATTCTTCACCGGTGAGGGTGTGCCAGCCAATGCAGAGGATTTTTATATATATAAAATCTCCGCATTATCCAGCGGTAGTAGTTATCCTATTTAAAATTTACAGTTTAACGACATATAGGTCAGAAAGAAATAAATTAAAAATTACTTCTTCTTAGGTCTCTTAGCACCGTATTTTGAACGAGCCTGACCACGATTAGCAACGCCCTGAGCATCGAGAGTACCTCTGATGATATGGTAACGTACACCAGGTAAGTCCTTAACACGTCCGCCTCTGATGAGAACAACGCTGTGTTCCTGAAGGTTGTGACCTATACCAGGAATATAAGAAGTTACTTCATAACCGTTAGTGAGTTTAACTCTGGCGATTTTACGCATAGCAGAGTTAGGCTTTTTAGGTGTAGCTGTTCTTACAGCAGTGCAAACGCCTCTCTTCTGAGGTGAACTCTGATTAATCTGCACTTTCTTCTTAGCATTGTAACCTTTCTGAAGTGCAGGAGCAGTAGACTTAACTTCAAGGTCTTTTCTACCCTTACGCACGAGCTGGTTAAATGTAGGCATAATCTTCCTCCTTTTCCAGAAAATCATGTACTTATAAGAGTACACTCATATATTATAGTCAAAAAATCACGGCTTGTCAAGTGTTTCACGGAAAAAAAACAAAGTTTTTTTGGAATTTGTTATTTTTTCCATTAAACGTCATTTTTTGGTGTTATAAGTTATGCATAATTAAGAAAAAAACACCTGTAAGGTAAGTTACAGGTGTTAAAGAAAAGTTAATCATTAAGGGAATAAGAAAGCCATATATCTATAGAATCTTTTGTATTGTTTTCGTTATCTGTTGAGAGATAAGAATAATACATAAGAATCAGTGTAGCATCGGAAGCATTTATTTCACCGTCTTTGTTGAGGTCAGCGGTGGTTTTCTGTTCTGAGGTAAATTCGCCGATACCATTTTCAGTAGAAAGTAAAGCATATTCCGTAAGTACAAGACTTGCATCTACAGAATTAATAAAGCCGTCACCGTCTATATCGCCAAGAGTGAAATCCGGAGCAGATACAGTTACATAGAAATATTTTTCAGCAGACATCTGTGAAGCATAATCCCATCTGATATATATTCTGTACTTTCCGGCTTTTGAACTGTCGAACTCTGAAATATCAACATGGGTACTGTCTGTCATATTAATACTTCCGCTTTTGAAGTCCTGTCCATAACTATTCATTCCCTCAGAGTGGAAAACACCGCCCGAAAGGTCTAACTCCTCGCCGACTGTGTAAGCTGTTTTTGTCGGGTAAGAATCAATAATTATATCAAAATATGTATTTCCGAATGTAGTCATTGTTATAGTGGCGGTTTCGGTTGTCGTAGTTGTTTCAGTAGTAGTTGTTGTTTCGGTTGTAGTGGTGGTTGTGGTAGTAGTTTCTGTAGTGGTTGTTGTAGTAGTTGTTTCGGGTTCGGAAACAGTCACTTCAAAATAAGTTTCGTTGTATAATGTTTCGTCAAGTAATGCTTTGTCAGGAAAATCCCTTGAAACTTTTATGTATATTCTGTAAGTACCTGTTTTTGAACTGTCAAATTCAGATGTATCAAAAAATTTTTCAGTAATATTTTTGCCTCCGCAGCCGATACCGTTTGAAAACATTCCTTCATAAGAAAATGTACAGCCTGAGAGGTCTAATTCTTCACCTACGGTATATGCTGTTTTTGTCGGAAGTGAATTAATGTTTATGTTCAGATATGTTGATACAGTTGTAGTGGTAGTCGTTGTAGTAGTGGTAGTTGTGGTTGTTTCAGGTTTGCGGAGATATACTGTCAAATCCGGATTATTGGCGGAAAGTTCCCAGCGTGTAGAACCGTCGGCAGTGGTGTAGCCGTCTGGTAAAGCGTTTTCAAGTGTTGTGAGTGCAACATATGCGGTATCGGATATAAATTCAAATGATTGCGGATTCTCTCCGGAAGTCTGTACAGTCTGTGCAGGGTCATGTGCGTAATCGTATGATACTATATTATATCTTACACCGGAAACACCCTGATTTGTTTCTTCGTCGACAAAGCGTACACTATATGTATATTTTTTAGCTGTCGTGGTAGTTGTTGTTGTAGTTGTGGTTGTGGTTGTCGTGGTGGTAGTTGTCGTTGTGGTGGTGGGAGCAGGTGTTGTAGTTGTCTGTACACTTCCTCCCTCGCCTACGGTTATAATGCCGAATGTAAACTGAGGTGTATAATTGTTTCCGGTAGCAAGTTTACATGAAACTGCACTGGCAGTCCACTGAAACATATAATTTTTAGCCTCACAATTTTCAGCGACGTGCATATAAATTGTAGCTACAACATCGCTGTTACCAAGTGTACCATTACTTGTAATGGAAAAATTAAGGGATTTACCCTCTGAAATATAACTTACTGTACCGTTGAAAGCCGGTGAATTATCGGACATACCTGTAACTGTAAAGCCGTCCGGAATAGTAATGACAGCATGGTTCATTTCAGTGATAGCCATTTTGTTAGCTGTTACTATGTCAAATTGTATATCCTGACCGGCTGAGACTTCAATTTTATTGAATCTGAACGTCATTTTCTGATTGACAGCCTGTACACTTGCCGATGTCATATACATGAATATAACAAGCATACTCATAAATACGGATATTATTTTTTTGGATTTTGTTTTCATGGAAACCTCCTTTAAGATTTTAAAATCAATGTTTTCTTACAGTGAAAAGCAGAATAAGAGGGTAAATTTCAAGTCTTCCTATGAGCATATCGAAAGAGAGTACTATTTTTGAAAAGGAGTTCAGACCGCTTAAACTTCCGGCAGTTCCGAAACGTCCGACACCAAAGCCTATATTATTCATGCACGTTATTACCGCTGAAGCAGATTCTTCAATTGAATAGTTATCGAATGTTATCAGCAGAAGCGAAAACGCAAGAATCATCATGAAAAGTATGAAGTATGACGAAACACCACGTACAACATCATTTTCAACGGGTTTTCCGTCTATTTTTACGGTAGCCACTGCACGAGGATTCACAATGTATTTCAATTCTTTTATTCCGGTCTTGAAAAGAATCATTATTCTTGAAACTTTCATACCACCACCGGTAGAACCCGCACACGAACCTACAAACATAAGCAATGTAAGAAGAGTCTGCGAAAATATCGGTAATTGTGCGGTATCAGTTGTAGCGAATCCGGCGGAAGTTATAGTAGATGCCACCATAAAAAACGAATGTCTTAAAGCGTCACCGGCAGAACCGAATGTTTTGACAGTATTCAGCGTTATGATTATAGTTGAAGTTACTATTATACCGAAATATGTTCTTACTTCTTCGTTCCGGAATGCAAGCGAAAATTTTCTGATAAGCATATAGTAATATAAATTGAAATTTACTCCGAAAAGAATTATAAATACTGCTATAACCATTTCTATATAAAGGCTGTTATAATGTGCTATGCTGTCTGACCATATGGAGAAGCCACCTGTACCGGCTGAGGAGCAGGCATGAATTATAGCATCATATAGAGGCATACCACCGGCAAGAAGTAATATCATTTCAAGTACTGTAAGCGATATATATATACCATACAGAATACGTGCGGAAAATTTGGATTTTGATACGAGTTTTCCGGCTTTAGGTCCTGCACATTCAGCACGCATCATATGCATAGTACGGGCATCATTACTTGACATTATAGCGAGTACAAACATAAGTATGCCCATGCCACCTATCCAGTGTGTGAACGCTCTCCAGAAAAGGCACGATTTTGACATAGATTCAACATCATTCAGAATTGTAGCACCTGTGGTAGTGAATCCGGAAACTGTCTCAAAAATTGCGTCTGAAAATTCGGGTATTTCACCGGATATTATAAACGGTAAAGCACCTACTATTGACATCATAATCCATGCCGCCGCAACGCTTACGAAGCCTTCCATTGAAAAAACTGAATTGTCTTCCGGTTTTTTAATCGTGAATACAAATGAAATTATCATTATTATTGCGAATGGTATTCCGAATGATAATACAACGTGTTCTTCATTGTAAATGAATCCTACTACTATGGGCAGGAGCATGAAAAGTCCGACACCTTTCAGAATCTGACCCATGATATATAAAATCATTTTGTAGTTCATAGCTGTGTATTGAAACTCCCTTTATTCAAAAATATTTTTGAGGTCATTAAAACCTTTTGTTGTCGTGATTATTACAACACTGTCATTGAGTTGCAGAAAGTCATCACCTTTAGGAATAATCAGTTCATTACCTCTTACAATGCTTGCGATTAGTATTCCTTTTTTGAGTTTCAGTTTTTTGAGTGGTGTATTAAGATATGGCTTATCATCATGGATAACAAATTCCATAGCTTCCAGACGTTCATTTACAAGGCGGTAAAGAGTAGTAATATTGTTTCCTTTAGCGTTCTGTTTAGCACGGACATATTGAAGAATCTGATTGACAGTTATTGATTTCGGTGAAATAATGCTGTCAAGTGAAAGTGTATCGGAAAGCTGAATCAGATTCATTCTGTTTACTTTTGTGACTACCTTTTCAACGCCGTTGTTTTTGGCGAGAAGTGATAATAAAATATTTTCCTCATCTATTCCGGTGAGCGTAACAACAGCATCGGCATCATAAACACGTTCTTCAACAAGTACATCATGGTCTGTACCGTCTGCACATGAAATATTTACTTTATTAAGTTTCTGACTTAATTCAAGACATCTGTTATAGTCGATTTCAATAATCTTTACTTTTATGCCCATTTCAATCAACTGCTGTGCGAGGTGATACGCAACACGTCCGCCACCTATGAGTACAGCAGATTTTACACGTTTTTCACGATATGCCGCACTGATACTCTTGAAAAACTTTACCATTGCACTATGTGAGGCAGTCATATGGATTTTATCTCCGGCTTTCAGCATGAAATTACCGTCCGGAATAATAATATCCTTGCCACGCTGTACCGCACATATAAGAACGTCAAGGCGGAGTCTTCTTGAAAGATTATTCAATACAATACCGTCGAGAATACTTCCGTGAGTTATGCGTATTTCAGCGAGGTCAACACGACCCTTTGCGAATGATTCAATATTGATAGCCTCCGGATAACGCAGGACTTTTGCTATTTCGTTGGCGGCGTTGTAATCGGGATTCACCATCATGCTTATCTTGAGATTTTCACGCATGAATACAAGTTGTTTGTCAAATTCCGGATTACGTACACGAGCTATACAATGACGTGCTTTCAGTTCCTTTGCGATAAGGCATGAAAGTATGTTCACTTCGTCGGAATTGGTTACGGCAATAAAAATATCTGTTTTTTCAACGTTAGCTTCCTGTAATATGCTTGTCTGGAGACAGTTTCCGGTGATACCCATAACATCGTGGTCATTTACGATACTGTCAATAGTACTCTCGTTGCTGTCGATTACTGTAACATTGTGTTCGTCGCTGAGAACGTCCGCAAGAGTGCTACCTACTTTGCCACAGCCTACAATGATAATGTCCATAAATCCTCCATAAAATATAGAATTAAAATGCAGAGCATAAATTTATAATACTCCAATTTAATTATAAACTGTATGTTATATTTTGTCAATAGAAAAATTATATCCGGAAAATATTGCCTGTCGATACCGGACGATAAAAAATATGTTGAAATTTTACGGAAAAGATGTTATAATATCCTTAAAAAAAATACAAACCGGAAAGGATATATTATAATGCTTAAAAAATTAACGGCTGTTGTTTCGGCGATGTCTGTTGCAATGACTTTCACCGCCTGCGGAAATAACAGGAAAACTACTGAATATATACAATCTACATTCAATACAGAGGCACGTACAAAACATATACAGGAAAAGACTACCGCCGGAACTACTGAACCTACTACAGAACCTACTACAGTACACACCAGTCCGGTGGAAAGAGTTTCGGCGGAATGTGGTTCACAGTATACGGTTGATAAAGTCATACCTAAAACAGACGGTCTTAATACAATAAAGATACCTCTTTCAGAGTTCATAGAAGACGGCGATATTATATCATCATTTACATTTATAATCTATTCCGGAGACGGTCTTAATATAGGACAGTTCAAAGGTGGTTGCGGTATATCTGTTACAGAAGATTATCCGTCAGAGGACAAAGGCTGGTATCAGTCGCCGGATTTTACAGCGTCTACACAAGGTACTTACGGTGAAATAACATGGGAAGTCCCGTCAGATGTAAGTAAAGCGGTATCCGCCGGTGGTGAAGTGCTTTTCGGCTACTGGTGGGGCGATTGTTCAAGCGTAAAGGTTGAAAATGTAATATGTAGTTATAAACGTACTCGTGAACTTCCTGTAGATGATTCAGTATCACAGGAAATAGGTGAAAGTATAGATTTCAATGATACTGAAAATATGCTGAAAATAAAAACTTCCGATTTCATGCCGGAAAATACTATTCCGCAGGTAATTACGTTCAATATAAGTAGTTCCGGAAATATAGGAAAATTTACCGGAGCTTTTGGCTATAAGTCATCTGCCGGTAGGTATCAGTCATCGGACGTTGCAGTATTTGCGGATAGTTCTGAATTGTCGTTGACATGGTTCGTACCGGAAAAAGCTAAAAAACTTTCCGCCGATAACGGTGAGATACTTTTAGGTTACTGGTGGAGCGAACAGCCACAGATTACGCTTGATTCTGTAGAAGTGCGTTACAGTCTCGGAAACGATACACAACCGGTAACTACTGAAAGTACCAGTCTTGACGACGAAGACCCTGTAGCACCTGAAGTTGAAGGACAGTTCCGGACACCTGCTCAGATAGTAAATGCTATAAAAGTAGGCTGGAATCTCGGCAACTCCCTTGATTGTTATGACAGTACTTTCACTAAAGTTTCCACAGAGACTTCATGGGGAAATGCAAAGACTACCGAAGAAATGATTAAAACTGTTAAAGATTCGGGCTTCAATGCAATAAGAATCCCTGTCACGTGGGGTGAACACATGGACGATAACAATATTATAGATACCGCATGGCTTGACCGTGTACAGGAAGTTGTTGACTATGCGTATAATAATGATATGTTCGTTATACTCAATATGCACCATGATGACTATATATGGTTCAATCCGACGGAAGAAGAATACTCCGGAGACAGCGAAAAGTTAAAAGCTATATGGAAACAGATTTCAGAAAGATTTATAGATTACGGTGACAGACTTCTTTTTGAGGGCATGAACGAACCTCGCACTATAGGAAGTGAACTCGAATGGCAGGGAGGTACTCCGGAAGAAAGAGCAATTATAAACAAGTATGAGCAGGATTTTATAGATACTGTACGTTCTACTGGCGGAAACAATGAAAATCGTACACTTGTTATAACTTCGTATGCGGCATCTGCTGAAACGTCCGCCATTGACGATATAGCCATACCCGACGACAAGAATATTATAGTATCTGTACATTATTATGCTCCGTGGAAGTTCGCAGAGGGTATAGACCTTACTTTCACTGACGACGGCAGAAGAGAATTAGATAAGAAATTTTCCGAACTTAAAGAAAAATTCGTCAGGAAGGGAATACCTGTAATTATAGGCGAGTTCGGTTGTGTGAACGCCGCCGATAATGAAACACGTTCAGCATACTACAACTATTATATAGGGTCTGCATACGGTAGTATAAAATGTTTCGTATGGGATAACGGTAAATTTTCCGGTGAATCGAGTTTCGGACTTTTCAACAGGAACACTCTTTCGTGGAATGAGGAAATACTCGACGGAATAATAACAAAACCAGAATAAATAAAAAAGTACCGTTCTGTAAAAAGAACGGTACTTTTTTTGCGTTTTGCGTGTGAGATTCATTTACAATAAACGACTGCAATAATAGTTATATTATCTGTACTTTTATTGGCGAGTGCCTTACGTACCATAAGACTTAATCTTTTATGAAGACTAATCGGCATTTCAAGGATTTCCTCAATTTCAAGTGAGGAAACGTAATCTGAAAGACCGTCGGTACATAATAAAAGTATATCGCCATAATGCATACGTTCTATCCGGAGCAGGTCAATTTCAGGGATTGTGTTAATGTTTCCAAAAACCGGAAATATAATATTACGTCGTATGTGTGTTTTACGCTGTTCCGGAGTTATAGAACCCTCTTCATACATGAGTTGTACAAGTGACTGGTCTCTTGAAATCTGCGTTATATGACCGTTCCGGAATCTGTAAAGCCGTGAATCTCCGGAATTGAAAACAGTTATACTGCCGTCAGTACTGAAAAACATACCGCATAAAGTCGACTGCATATTATGCATATCTGGATTATATGAACTGTATTCCGCAAGTCTTTTATGGACTTTAATAAGCGAACTGTTTAAATCTTCCGAAAAATCAATATCACGGACGTATTCGAGACACATACGTGAGGCAAACTCTCCGGATTTTTCACCGGAAACGCCGTCCGATACAGCAGTTATGAACGGTGCATTTAGTTTCTGTTCAGAAACTCCGCTGTCAGAAACGAAGTTACCAATCATGAAAGCATCTTCATTATGTGGCATGATTCCTTTATCCGTGATACCACAACAATAATACATAATCAGTCACCTTGTATGCCGTAAAGTTCCATACCGTTACGACACGTAATATCAAGTAATTCCTGTACTGGTATACCCTTTACTTCGGAAGCTTTCATTGCAGTATATTCTATCATGGTACTTTCAGAACGTTTTCCCCTCATAGGTTCAGGCGACATATACGGACAATCGGTTTCCAGTACGAGTCTTTCAAGTGGTACTGTTTCTAAAGCTTTGAGAGCTTTTTTAGCGTTCTTAAAAGTTATCACGCCAGTGAATCCTATATACATACCAAGTTTCAGAACTTCCTTAGCTGTTTCCGCTGAACCGCTGAAACAATGCATAACTCCGGACGGTCTGTATTTTTTCAGGATATTCAGAGTATCTTCAGTAGCATCACGACTGTGTACGATTACAGGTTTTCCGAGTTCATTAGCAAGTATAACCTGATTTTCAAATACTTCAATCTGTTTTTCACGGTCATAGCCCTCATAATGATAATCAAGACCAATTTCACCGACTGCCAAAGTCTTAGGATTTTCTGAGCAGGCATTCCGGATTAAATCAATATAATTATCCGGCAGAGTATCTATATTTTCGGGATGGAATCCGGCGGAAGTATATATATAATCATATTTCCGTGAGAGTTCCGCATTGCCTTTTATATCGTCCGTACACGTCGAGGCAAGCATTATATATTTTACGCCCTTTTCCGGAAATAATGACAATAATTCCGTACGGTCAGTATCAAAAGAAGAATCGGTATAATGTGCGTGTGTATCAAAAATATTATACATAAAAAATCAATCCTTAAAGTAAGCGTTTCGCATATCATTTATGAAACTTTCAGACGGTATAAAATCGTCATTGGAAGTTTCGCCGTCAAGTACAATGAAGTTTGCTATTGAAGTACCGTTTTCAAGCATATTTCTTATAGCATACTGACGGTTTTTGTAGTCAACTGCTGTAATATCAGTTGATACCATATTTATTATTGAGTCGAAACTTGCCTTGAAATTATCGGCTACACGTTTGCCGTCGGTCTGATTTAGCATTGCTGAAAGTACGGAACTTGCTGTATAAGCTCTCTGGACTTCTCTGCCGTTAAACATAGGATATGTTAAAAGTGTTTCAATCTGTGTACTGTTCAGATATTCTTCACCACCTGATTTTCTGAATCCTGCTATATCAGGTTCAACATAGTAAGTAACACCACCGAGGACATCACAGGTTTTCCGGAAGGCTTCCGGCGTGAATTTTATATACCTGTCGACATTTATTCCGAATGCCTGATTTACAAACTTAACAGCCGCCTGAGCACCATTGCGGTCGTAAATATTTTTTATGTGTTCCTGCTGACCGTCAATAACAGATATTGTAGTTGTGGGAATACCTATGAAAATAACTCTTTTTTCGATAGGCTTTGAACGCATAAGAACAAATGTTGAATTACATTTTTGTTCCGGTTCGTCGAGGATAAGCAACACGGTATGATTATCTTCAGCAGTGACCGAGACGGCAGCACGTGGTGTAGGTTCTTCAAGAGTGGCAGGCTTACCGAATCCGAAATATTGGTATATTCCGTAAACTCCACCACCTATGATGAGAAGACCGAAAAAAATTGTCATCAGAAACGGTACAGCAATACTACCGCTTTTCTTTTTTGCCATAAAAAAACAGCTCCTTTTGAAATAAAAATCTTGAATGACAGAAAATTTTCCGTCACAAAAATAAATTGAAAATTTTTTACTTGCAAAAATTCGCAAGTGTGATATAATATTATCAGGTGCAGAAAACATTTTCAAGAAGTGCAATCTCATAACCGATAGTGCGTATATCAGAATCTGATTTTTTAATAATGTTATGTATTTTTTCTGTACTGAAACTGCATATTTTTTTATTGTTTCTGTATGCATAGTTTATAGTCTGAAAAGTTCCGGAAAATTTCTGGTCATTGTCGGCAAAGGCGATGACAGCTGAAGATTTGTCCACCATATAGTAATTACGGTCACGATATAGTATAGCTGAACTATCAGCAGATTTATATTTACTGTAGATAATATCCGGATTGCTGTTTACTGTAATAAGATAATCTGAATTTTTTTCGACATTTTCAAGAAGAACCCTGTCATTTCCTGACAAGAATTCAGCATGACGCAGAAAGGGCATTACTGATATAATCCTTATGTTTTCATTGCGGTGTTTTTTCATAATTACGTATTCTGCTGACCATAAGTCAGTACCATTTGCCAGTCCGTTTATGAAATACTGATAACCGGCATCAATAGCCATATCAATGTATCTGTAAATCATAAGTTTTACTGCTGAGTATGTCAGAACCGGATTGTTTTTATACAGAGCTATTCTGTTTTTACGGTGACCTGTTATACATATAGTTTTTTCAATATCCGTATCCAGAGCAGATGCCGGAAGAACTTCCACGCCTGAAATCAGCGACTTCAAAAAATCGACCTCCGATAATTTATATCAATATTTCAGATTATAACATATATTATTATTTATTTCAAGACATTTTCAAGTATGCGGTAAATTTTAGTGAACTTTGCACAAAAAAGCAAGAAAGGAAATGACGAAAATGAAACCATATTTAAAAAGAGCATGGGCAGAAGTTTCACTGTCACAACTCGGACGCAATATTGAGATAATAAAAAATCTCAATTCACAGAATACTGAAATAATGGCAGTAGTCAAAGCGGACGCTTACGGACACGGTGACGAACATATATGTAAGTATCTGTATAATGAATGTGAAATAAAATATTTTGCGGTATCTAATCTTGACGAGGCAATAGCTGTAAGAAAATACTGTCCTGATTCGGAAATATTCATTTTAGGATATACACCGCCGGAATACGCCCACGAAATAGCACAGTATAATATCATACAGGGGGTTATTTCTACGGAATACGCCCGTAAACTTGCACATAATACGCCTGCTCCCATAAGATGTCATATAAAAATTGATACCGGTATGGGCAGAATAGGTCTTAAACATGATACACCTGAATTATGTGCAGACGAGATAGAAAATATAATGAAAACTGAAAAACTTTCAGTAGAGGGTATATATACACATTTTGCGGTTGCCGACAGCGATATACCTGATAATATAGCATATACCAATAAACAGGAAAAATTCATATGCGATACGTATAAAATACTTACAGAAAGAAATATTAAATTCAGACATATGCATTTCATGAACAGTGCCGGAACTTGTTACAGAAATAATCCGGCAAGTACATTGGCACGTGTGGGAATTGTCATGTATGGACTTCACCCCGATATAAGTCTTGATATTCCAAAGGGCATAAAGCCTGTAATGTCAGTAAAGGCGGTAATATCGCACGTCAAGACAATCAGAAAAGGCGATTGTGTAAGTTACGGACGGACTTTCACAGCAGACCATACAATGAAAATAGCTACTGTTACGGTAGGTTATGCCGACGGCTATTCAAGATTATTATCATCTAAAGGTGAAATACTCGTACATGGTAAGCGTTGCAAGATAATCGGCAGGGTATGCATGGACCAGTTAATGATTGACGTAAGCGACGTTGACACACAAGCCGGTGATATAGTAACACTGATAGGTAAGGACGGTAACGACTGTATAACTGCTGACGAACTCGCCGGAATTTACGGAACTATCGGCTATGAGGTTGTATGTGGTATATCAAAGAGAGTACCACGAATCTATATAAAATAAACGGAGGTAATCAGAAATGAAAAAAGCTATGACAATTTCCTATGAGGTAGGAAATAATCTTTATTTAAATATAACAAATAAATGCCCCTGCTCCTGTACGTTCTGTATAAGAAATTCTGCTGATGGTGCATATGGTTCTGACCCTTTATGGCTGGAGCATGAACCCACTTTCGAGGAAATAATGGCAGACATTAATAACAGAGACCTTACAAAATATAAGGAAATAGTTTTCTGTGGATACGGTGAGCCTACGTGCAGACTTGATACAGTAATTGCAGTTTCGGAAGAATTAAAAAACCGTCCGTCATGTCCTCTGTTCCGGATAAACACAAACGGACTTTCAGACCTTATAAACGGCAAATCCACAGCGGAAAGTCTCTGTAATGTAATGGATATAATATCAGTAAGCCTGAACGCCGGTACGAAAGACGAGTACATGAAAGTAACACGTCCTAAATATCCGGAGGCTTTCGAGGCTATGCAGAAATTCACTTCCGATTGTGTAAAGACAGATTCAGCAGAAGTTATAATGTCAGTAGTAGATGTCATATCACCGGAACAGATTGAAGCCTCACGTAAGATAGCTGAAAATCTCGGTGCTAAACTTCGTATACGTGCCTATGAGAATTAATTCATAATTAAGAATGCATAATTA
>CAMWUB010000006.1 GCA_947177345.1 uncultured Ruminococcus sp.
CAAGAGCAGATTGTATAAAATTGTTCTGTATGTTATATCAAATTGTTGAATTGTATAGTATGTGTAAAGGAAAATAAAAATGAATAGTATTCTCACAGAAAAAGAATATCAAGCAGAACTATTGGCGATACTCCGTGACCAGAATGGCTACATAATAAGAAAAGCAACGGACTTTGACCGCCGTTTTGCGATTGACCGTGAAATGCTGTTTGATTTTCTAAACGATACCCAGCCCGAAACAATGGAAAGGCTCAGGAAGATATACAAGGAAAGACTTGAAGATACACTTGTATCGTTCATCAATGCAGAATGTACGAAGAAAAGGGGCAGTCTGCTTGAAGTCCTTCGTCATGGTGTTGAGCTTTCGGGACATAAGCTTGAACTGATGTACACAAAGCCTGCTACTACTTTTAATAAAGACCTTATTGCAAAGTATGAAAAGAATCGTTTTACAGTCATGGAAGAAGTATGGGCGAATGATAAAGAACGAATTGATGTTGTAATTTTCCTTAATGGATTTGCAATTATCACATTGGAGCTGAAATGCAATTTTGCTGGACAGTCTTCCGACGATGCAATTTATCAGTATCGCATGGAACGTGACCCGAAGTCAAGACTGTTTCTGTTCAAGGCTGGTGTGCTGGTCAACTTTGCTATGGACTTGCACGAAGTATATATGACAACAAAGCTTGACGGAGAAAAGACATTTTTCCTGCCATTCAATCAGGGAAACGGCGAGGGTGTCAATGCAGGAGCAGGAAATCCGCCTTGTGAGGAGGATTATCCCGTTCATTATATGTGGGACGATATTCTCACAAAGGACACTATCCTTGACTTGATTTCTAAATTTATCTTCATTCAGACCACTGAAAAGAAAAACGAAAAAACGGGCAAGATTGAGACTAAGGAGAATGTCATATTTCCACGTTATCATCAGCTTGATGCCGTCCGTAAATTGCTTGCAGATGTCAGCGAAAATTTGACCTCTCTCAATTATTTGATTCAGCATAGTGCAGGTTCAGGCAAGACTAACACTATCGCTTGGCTTGCATACCGTCTTGCGACGCTCCACGATGCCGAGAACAAAATTATTTTCGATAATGTTATAATTATGACTGACAGAGTAGTTGTTGATAGACAGCTTCAAAAGGCTATTATGGGTATGGAGCATAAGTCAGGACTTATTCGTGTTATGGACGAGAAGTGCAATTCTGCTGACCTTGCGATTGCTTTGAACGGCAATACAAAGATTATTGCTACTACGATTCAGAAATTTCCTTATATTGTTGACAGCGTTCAGGGACTAAAAAACAAAAAGTTTGCCGTAATCATTGATGAAGCTCACTCTTCTACAGCAGGTAAAGATATGGCTGCTGTTACGCAATCTCTCGGAATGGGCGATGAACTATATCAGGATATGGAGGACGAAATTGCCGCTGAACTTGCAAGAAATGGTAAGCAAAGCAATGTATCTATGTTTGCTTTTACAGCAACTCCTAAACCGACAACGTTACAGTTATTTGGCACAATAAATACAAAAGGACAGCGTAAAGCATTTCATGTATATTCCATGAAACAGGCAATTGAGGAGGGATTTATCCTTGATGTTTTACAGAATTACATTACATACAAGACATTCTATCAGATAAACAAGGAAATTGAAGAAGATCCAAAAATGCAGACAGCAAGTGCAAAGCGGCAGATAGCACGCTTTATTGAGCTGCACGAAACGAACATTGCCCAGCGTATTGAAGTAATTGTTGAGCATTTCCGTACTACGGTCATGCCGGAGCTTGGAGGTCAAGCTAAGGCAATGGTGATAACCTCTTCAAGACAGGCAGCCGTTAAGTATTGTCAAGCATTTGAGGATTATTGCAGTAAAAAGGGATATAGCGGTATTCGTGCGCTTGTGGCTTTTTCGGGTAAAGTCAAACTCCCTGATGATGACACAGAATATACAGAGCCAGGTATCAATGGCATTTCCGAAGATAGGCTCACGAAAAAGTTCGACAAAGACGATTATCAGGTGCTTTTGGTTGCGAATAAGTATCAGACAGGTTTCGACCAACCGAAACTCTGTGCAATGTACATTTTGAAGAAGCTCAAAGGAGTAAACGCTGTACAAACACTTTCTCGTCTGAACAGAATTTGCCCTCCATTTGAGAAAAAGACCTTCATTCTTGACTTTGTAAATACTTATGAGGATATAGTTGGTGCATTTGCTCCATATTACACTACAACTCTGTTGTCTAATTCCGTAACCCCGACAGCGATATATGATATTGAAGCACAGATAGATGCCTATGCGATTATTGATCCTGATGATGTGGGTAAGGTCAATGAGATACTTTACAAAGAAAAAGTACAATCAGCAGATAAGAAAAAGATTAACTTCTGCCTTGATAAGTCACAAAAGTTGATTGAGCATTACAGTATTGAAAAACAGCATGAGATTGTTGTTGACCTCCGTCATTTTGTACGCTTCTATGAATTTATGATACAGGTATCTTGCTTTGAAGATACAGAGCTTCACAAGAAATACAATTATATCATTCTCCTGCTTTCTTACATCAATATCAAACACCCAGGCGGTGGTTTTAACCTTGACGGAAAGATAAGAGCTACTCAGTTTGTACAGAAAAAGCAGGACGAGCATACAAAGTCCGATATTGTTGCAAAGCATGTGGTAAAACTACCCTTGGCAGATAATTTCGGCTTGACTCCTGCAAAGGAAGAAAGGCTTTCTGAAATTATTGCAGCAATAAACGCTCGGACAGGAAAAAACTATGACAACGATGTTGCGGTCAAAGCTATGCTTCAGATTAGAGATATTCTGATGAAGTCTGATAATCTGAAGGCAAGTGCTAAGAATAATACTGTCAAGGACTTTGAATTTTCTTATTTCGATGATATTGACGATGCTTTGATTGAAGGACTGGAGCAAAATCAGGACTTCTTCTCATTATTGCTTAATGATGAGGAAATCAAGCGTGAAGTACTCGGTATCTTTACAGAGGAAATCTATAATTCCTTGAAGAAGGCAGAAGAATAATAATTAAGTGGAGATGATTAGATATGGCAATCAATATAGCTCCAAAATCTCTTGATACAGAGCTTGGTGAGCTTATGCATGAAGTGTCCTGCGGAAAAGAGCAGTTACCTGAATTTCAGCGTGGTTGGACTTGGGACGATGATAGAATTCGTGGAATAATTGCAAGTCTTTCACAAGGTTATCCTATGGGTGCGATTATGCGTTTAGAATATGGCAATGAAAATGTCCGTTTCAAATACCGTACTATCGAAGGTGTTATTGTAACAGGAGTTACACCTGAGTTTCTTATCCTTGACGGACAGCAGAGACTGACTTCTATGTTTAGAGCAACTTATTGTAAAGAACCCGTTGAGACTAAGACCGAAAAAGGTAAAGAAATCAAACGATACTACTATTTGGATATTAAGAAGTGTTTGGATGAAAATGAAGAGCGTTTCGATGCTGTCATTGCAGTTCCGAGTGATAGAAAAATCAAAACAAATTTCGACAGAGATATAGTTCTTGACCTGTCAACCCGTGAATTTGAGTATGAACACGAAATGTTCCCCATAAACATCATATTCGATAGTAATGCCCGTGAGGATTGGGCAGACGGATATAAGGAGTATCACGAATATGATAGGACATTTATGGAGAAATACAAGAAATTCAGAACTCAGGTCATAGATACGATAATTGGATATAAGTTACCTGTTATTACATTAGGCAAAGAAACACCCAGAGAAGCAGTTTGCAAGGTGTTCGAGAATGTAAATACCGGCGGTGTTCCGCTTACTGTTTTTGAACTTGTAACAGCTACATTTGCTACATATGATTTTGATCTTCGCAAGGATTGGAAAGAGTGCAGAGATAAAATCCGTGGTAAAGGAGAAACACTCAATACAGATGTTATGGATGGTATTGACGAAACCTCGTTTCTGACAGCTATCACTCTTTATACAACATACCTCTCGGATAAGATGACAACTTGTAAGAAAAAAGACGTTTTGTCTCTTAGCTTTGAGGATTATAAAAAAAATAGAAATGTTCTTCTTGACGGTTATAGAATGGCGAGAAAGTTCCTGTTTAGTCAGTATGTATTTAGAAAGCGTGATTTGCCCTATACTACTCAGCTTATCCCTCTTTCTGCTATATGTGCGGTTATTGGAGCAAGTAAATTCAATCGTCCCCGAACACAAAAAATACTGTCAAAATGGTTTTGGTGCGGAATTATGGGTGAAATGTACGGTGGTGCAAACGAGACAAGGTATGCAACGGATATTGAAGATGTTGTCGCTGATATTCAGGGCAAGGATAGCCAGAACCGTACAATCAATTCAGCATATTTCTCTGCTACTCGTTTGCTTTCTCTCCAAACAAGAAATAGTGCTGCATATAAAGGCATTATGGCTCTTGTTTACAGAGAACAATGTCGTGATTTTATGCAGGGTATAACTATGGATATAGTTAGGAGTATGGACGAATCCCCTGATATTCATCACATTTTCCCTGAAGCATACTGTAAAAAAATGGGTTATGACAAGACAAAATGGAATTCAATAGTAAATAAAACTCCTTTGCTTCCAGCTTCAAACAGGCAAATCGGTGGTGAAGCACCGAGTAAATATGGCAAGAACATAATGAATAAAGCTACAATTGATGATATGGAACTTAAACGCCGTGTAGAATCACACCTTATTAACTATGAGTACTTTATTGTTAATGATTTTGACAACTACTTCATTGAAAGAGCAAAAGCAATCTTAAAAGTGATTGAAGAAGCAATGGGTAAAACTATTGCAGATAAGGGATCAGAGCAGACAATAAAAGAATATGGTTGTAGCTTAGAAGATAACTAATAATACTGACCTCTATACTATGATAAATAAGGAGTAAACAAATATGAGTAATAATAAATCTCTGTTAGAAGCGATAACCGATAATATCAAAGATGGTGTGTTACCCGACACATTTTCTCTCCCAAAAGAAGATGATAATTCCGATCCAAACAAGATTAAATTTGCAGACGGAGCTATGGACGGAATTGGCATTTACCATATGGTACAGCCGGAAATAACCGATGAGCTGATGCAGACTTTAGCTGATGCTTTTAAGTATGTCGGTGATACTCCGAAAGCTATGAAGCGAATGAGTGATTTCTTTGCGAAGATACCTCCGATTAGTGGAATTGATACAATTCAGAGGTTTATCATTGACAACTCTCAATTGCTTGATGCTCAAAAGGTCTATATGTTTGCCGTGGATTGTGTGTATAGTACCGATGTAAATATGGTCAAGCTCGGATTGATGATTATTGAAATATTCAATGAGCCTGATGAACAGGTCAAGAAAATCATTAGAACACTTGGTCTGAGTGACGAATTTACGATATTCTCCGTGTTCAATATGCTCGGTTGGGAGAATGGTAATCAGGAGATTTTTGAGCTTGCACAAAAGGTTCACGGTTGGGGCAGGATTCACGCTGTCGCTCGGATAGAGCCGGAAACTCAGGAAATCAAAGATTGGTTACTCCGTGAAGGTATCGCAAACGATGTTGTTCCTGATTATTCGGCACTCGATGTTTATGAAAAAGTCGGCATTGACAAACTGCTGAAGGAGGAAATTTACGATTCTCAACTCAATCAGATTGCGAATGTTCTGCTCTCAATGTTCGATGAAGGTCCAGTAAGTGGTATTAGTGCTTTGTCCGAAGAAGAAGCAACTGATATGCTCGGTTACTTCATATCTCAGGCAGAAATACATTCAGCTACATTGGATATATGCAATTTGATGCTCACCATTTCAGAGGACGAAAGATTTTCTGCCTTTACTGATAAATGCTCAGAATATCTAAACAGTACAAAATGCAAGACGTTGATTGGAAATGAACTTGATAAAGGCAGAGGGATTCGCCTTGCAAAAGCGGTTGGTATCCCTTATAAAGAAAATATTTTTAGCCATTTGAAAACAGATTTTAATTCAGGTTACAGTAATTGTGGAGCATTGCTTGATGACGATGCATATAGGAAAAAGGTTGTTGATGTGTTCAGAACTTCGCTCCCTTTGAAAACAATGATTGGTGAGCCTACAACGGCAGGCGGTTACTTTGATAAATATGCAGATTACAACAAACTTGCATATCTTATTCAGTTATTGAAGGAATACCCATTGTGTGGTACTGATCTTGTAGCTATAGCTCTAAGAACGCCTATTATTCAATGCCGTATTCAGGCACTTAATGCTATCGCTGAATGGTGCAAGGTCAAGAAGTGTAGCATAAAGGAGCTTTCTGATGAGCTTTATCAGGCTGTTGAATATTTGAAACAGGCTGAAGTTGATGATAAGGTTAAAGAGCTGTTCACAAAATATAACTTATGATAAGTGGGGAGCTATGGGCGAGTTTGAAAACAAGGTAGCCGTCATAACAGGTGGTGCAAGTGGTATCGAGAGGAATTTCAGTATGGTGACATCTCCGTTTTATCTGTCAAAGCTATTTATGCCGTATTTTAAAGCTCGATGAAAAAAGATAGAAAAATCGCCGAAATCTGTTATAATCAGAATAACCACAAACTCAAAGCAACAGAAAGGCGTTTTTTATGGAACAAATAGCAATTTTTTGTGATACAGATTATTTTTTCAAGGCATACGAGGTATATTGTACTCACTTATTGCTGATGGATAAAAATGAAGTGATTCTGAGAACAAAAACGTCATTGAGTGAAATTATGACAATACTGATTATGTGTCATTTGTCAGGTTATAATACGTTTAAATGGTACTATATAAAAAATGTAATAGTATATTGGAGACAGGATTATCCTGACCTTGTAAGTTACAACCGGTTTGTAGAATTATGAAATTCGTACTCGTTCTATTACTATTATACACTATACAGATACATTCCGGCAAATGTTCCGTAATATCTTTTGTTGATTTCACGCCAGTCAAAGTATATGACAATCACAGAATATATAATCATCGTGTTTTCAACGAATATGCAAAAACAGGAAAAAATTCCATGGGGTTGGTTCTATGGTTTAAAGCTACATCTGATTATCGACGATGAAGGTGAGCTTCTGTTTTTCTGTCTTACTTCGGGCAATGTGGATGACAGAAACGAAACTGTGATGGATTCACTGACTAAAGAAATATTCGGGAAACTGTTTGCTGACAGAGGCTATATTTCTCAGAAGCTGTTTGAAAAACTTATGGAAAAAGATATTACGCTTGTCACTAGTGTAAAGAAAAACGTGAAAAACAAGCTGATATATTTACAAGATAAACTTATGCTTCACAAACGTGCTGTAATAGTTTTGATTGAACAAAATACGACCTCCCAAACCAAATTTCTATCTGTATTAGTATTGACCTATGTGAAAATGGATATACTAACAAAAACAATTGGAGGCAGAAAAATGAACAATCAGCTAAAAAATACAACAAGTCCATATCTGTTACAGCATGCAGAAAATCCTGTGAACTGGTATCCGTGGTGTGAGGAAGCCTTTGAAAAGGCAAAGTCTGAGGATAAACCGATTTTTCTGAGCATCGGCTATAGTACTTGTCATTGGTGTCACGTTATGGCACATGAGAGCTTTGAAAATGAAAAAACAGCGGAAATTCTGAATCGGAATTATATTTCTATTAAAGTTGACCGTGAGGAACGTCCTGATATTGATAGTGTGTATATGACAGTATGTCAGACATTTACAGGTAACGGCGGTTGGCCTATGAGTATCTTTATGACATGGGACAAAAAGCCGTTTTTTGCAGGTACGTATTTCCCACCGAAGTCGCATTATGGAATGCCCGGATTCCCTGATTTGCTGAACACCATTGCAAGTCAGTGGAATAATAACCGCAGAGAGCTTTTACAGTCCGCTGAACAAATCATTTCGCATCTAAAAAATGAGAGATTGAACAACAGCAATGAAAGCGATGAAAATTTGATTGAACAGGCGATAAAGATATTTTCAGACAGTTTTGATGAGATAAATGGTGGATTCGGTTCTGCTCCGAAGTTTCCTACACCTCATAATTTGTTGTTTTTGATGTTGTATGCAAAACAGAATCAGGATTCTGATGTGTTAAAAATGACGGAGAAAACGCTCCTGCAAATGCGGAAAGGCGGAATTTTTGACCATATCGGTTATGGATTTTCACGATATTCAACGGACAAACATTTTCTTGTACCGCATTTTGAAAAAATGCTCTATGACAATGCATTGCTAATTATTGTTTATTCAGCTGCTTATAATCTGACACATAGCAAACTTTATCTTGATACAGCAGAAAAAATTGCAGAATATATTCTGCGTGAAATGACGTCTCCGGACGGTGGATTTTACAGTGCGCAGGATGCTGACAGCGAAGGTGTGGAGGGAAAATATTACACCTTTACGCTTAATGAAATCATACAAGTTCTGGGCAAGGAAAAGGGCAGACGATTTGTGGAAACTTTTGATATTACAGAAAACGGCAACTTTGAGGGAGCGAATATTCCTAACTTGCTGAAAAGCAATGACCTGACATCAAATTTCAGTGAAGAAATTTCAAAACTGTATGTTTACCGCCGAAATCGCACAAAACTGCATCTTGACGATAAAATACTTCTTTCGTGGAATTCCATGATGATTGCAGCATTGTCTATGCTCTATAGAATTTCACACAATGAAAAATATCTGAATGCCGCTGTCAATACACAAAGGTTTATTGAAAAGAATTTATGTGACCATACACAGCTTTATACAAGCTGGCGTGACGGAAAACGTTCAGAAAAAAGTTTTCTGAACGATTATGCTTACTATATTGCCGCATTGATTGAACTCTATAATACTATTTTGGACAGAAGTTATCTTGAAAAAGCAGAACAACTCTGCACTGAAGCAGTAAAACGTTTTTATGACTATAAAAATTGTGGATTTTATCTTTCAGAATCAGCCAATACAGAACTTTTCATGAATCCAAAAGAAACCTATGATGGTGCGATACCGTGTGGAAATTCTGTAATGGCATATAACTTTGTAAGATTGTATCAGCTTACAGAAAACGAAAAATACCGTGAATTTACAGAAAAACAGCTGAAATTTTTATCATCTCAGTCAAATGATTATCCGGCAGGGCATTGTATGTTTCTGTTGGCCAAAATGCTGCATGAAAATCCACCGGAGCATATTATTGTTGTTTTGAAGAATCAATCAAATTTGGAAAAAGTAAAGGATAATATTCCATTTTTAACAAATATATCAGTGACACAGGACAGCAAAGAATATCCGCTTTTGAATGAGCAGATGACCTATTATGTTTGCAAAAATCATTTTTGTTTGCCGCCGAAAAATGACTTTCCTATGGTATTTTGATTCTTTCAATAATAAAATAACAGCCACAGTTTTCTTGAAATGCTCCCTTTTGTGGTATAATAGAATTATATCAAAATTAAATCTAACGAAAGGGGGAATTTATTATGCCAAAAGGGAAGCCAAACAAAAGATATACACCAGAATTTAAAATAATGGTTGTAGAAACAATTTAGTCGCTTTGCATAAATTTCTTTCCTAAACTTTGTCTAATTTTTTGGGGTCAATTCAAAATTTGGACTGTGGCTTTTCTCGTTTCGTCTATAGAGTCCGTTGGTACTTCTTTGACTGGTCGTTGAGTTATTGAGCGTATACAATGTAACAGAAGCAAATATTAAAATTGAATGTTCCTATGAAACAGCAGACGGAAATATGAGCAGTTTCCGTGATAATCATCGTATCTGTCCTGATGTGTATGAGAATCAATTTTGATTACAGACAAGTATAAACAGACATAACAATACTTTTTAATTCGTTCTGACAAAATAATATATCCTGAGACTGTCCGTGTGGGCAGTCTCAGAACTTTTTTAATGTAAAACAATTCTCATATCAAGGAAAAAACGAACTGTTTTCAGTTTACAAAAATCTGATTTTGTGGTAGTATAAAAAAGAAAGGAGTGTTTTGTTATGAATGAATATGAAGAATTACACCGCTGGCTTGACGAACAAGCGGAAGACGATACTTCAACGGAAGAACTTTTACAGGAGTACGGACTGACAATGGAAGAGGCTTCGGAGCAGGCGGACTTGTACAGGGAAAAATTTTTTGAATTACTGCGTAAATATGGAATTTGCAGTGATAATATAAGCGTGATGATTGCGGAACTGGACAGACTGATTTATAAAAATCAGAATGAAGATTTGCTGTTTGTCTATACGGCTTTGGTAGCGGAAAAAGGCTTATTATTCGGCAACATGGAAGACGAAGAACAGAAAATATTGTGTTGGCTTCAGCAAGCCAGCCATGCAGAAATATTCTCTAAAGCAATAAGAATGGAAAAAATATATCAGAAACGTCTGGAAAGTTTATCCGGATTTTCTGAAATTCCGGAAGCAGGAGAAACAGATACAGAAGAACAGGTGTTATTGTATCAGATGGCTTTACAGCACGATTTTCTGTATAAAGGCAGAAAAAGTAATTTCTTTCTGGAAAATATCGGCGAACTTGTCCGGAAAGTCAATGCAAGTCCGGAACTGAAAGCTATAAAACCTTATGTATACAGTGCGGTACTCAGCAGAAAACATAAGCTGATGGCAGACCGGAAAAATTACAGTCCGAATTTTGCGAATATTTTTGAAAAAAAGGATTACAAAATAAAAACAGATAACGGCAAGAATTTTGATACTTATCAGTCCTATGTGGAATTATATGACCAGCTACAGCGGTATTATTATGACGAATCCGATATTGATTTTTCTGATTACTGCTTTGCACATCTGAACAACCTAAGTGAATGGTACTATGAAAATTGTGAACCGAATGAAGAAATTCCCATGACGCTGGAACTTATAGCACAATGTACAACACGTATTGAGTTGGAAATTCCGAAATATATAGCTAAGCAACAGCCTGTACTGGAAATCGCATATAAGAATATTTTATTGAATGAAACAGACTGGCTTGATATGATATGTGAAGTCCAGAAGGGAGCAGATATTTCTGACTATTGCGAAAGACTGTATAAGTCGGCAGGCGGTGCGAGAATATGCAAGGATAGAAAACTTGCTTTACAATATGCAGAATTATACTTATGTGTTTTTATGGAAGAAATAAATTGTCGGATTTTAATGGAAGGCTATAAAAATTTTCTGTAAAACAGTTCCGAAAAAAAATAAAATCCGGTAACTGTTTGGGGTATTCTTTTTTACGTGAATATGATATGATAAACTTGTAAGAGGAAAACTTACAAATCACTTTACGGAGGAAAAGAATATGCTTTTAATTATTTTGTATGCTTTTTTAGGCTATAAAAGTGTCGGTTATCTGAAGTATCATTTTTTGCATATTGAGGCTACCTATACATTTAATGCCTTCAATTACTTCATGAAAACTTTAATTACAGGTTTGTTTTTCGGGTGGCTTACAATTCCGGTCATGGCAATTCACTGGCTGCTGATAGGCAGAAAGGCGTGAATCTTATGAAAATGCTTGGAAACGAACTGCATTCTATGCAGGATTTAAAGCACAATTTCAGTATTGATGAGCTGATTTACAGCTATTACAGCGGTGAACTTGCCATATTTCTGAACAGTATCGCAGAATATGAAAAGGCAGAAAAACTTGATGATATTCCGCACAACGGCTACTTATTGACAGGACTGTATGAATTATTTGAATTAAATCCGGAAGATTCAGATGAAGATATAAGAAATATATACTAAAAAGTATTATACATAAATATTTTTTGTATATTGAACTTGTTAACCGGACAGCATAAAATAATACCAAAAGATATTGGAGGTATTATCTTATGGAAAACAAAGTCGGCGAAAGAATCCGTTATCATCGTTTACAGCGTGGAATGAGTCAGGAAAAACTTGCATTAATGGCTGGGATAAATCCGGCGTTTCTGGGACATCTGGAGCGTGGTCTGAAAAGTCCCACGATGACAACGCTTGATAAGATTATTGAGGCTCTGGGGCTGAGTTACAGTGAGTTTTTTAATGATACTATACGTCCCGAAGATACGGAAAGCAGAAAGTTTTATATGGATATGATTATGAACTGTGCTAAACGTCTGTCTGATGACAAGCTAAAGACAGTCGCTGACATTATGCTGAAGCTGATTGACCTGACAGAATAACAAATAAATTTTGTCTGACCATATTTGGTCAGATTAAATTTATTGAAAAATAATACTAAAAAGTATTGACATACAATATTTTTTATGATATAATAGCTGATATGAAGTATTTTTTAGTTTGAGATGAAAACTGAGTTGATTTTGTAGGAGTGCTTTAATATGATTTGTAAAAATTGCGGTAGTGAATTGCCAAACAGTGCGAATTTCTGTAGTAAATGTGGCTCATCTCAGAAGCCTTCAGATACAGCGTCTAAGCAGTTGAATTATTATTTAGAAATATGGGAGCATATTAAAGAGCTCAGCAATTCTTATAAAAAGTCTGAAAATAAAAATTCTAATTTTGATTCGGTTGAAATAGAAGAAAAGGTGCAGGAAGTAATAGTAGGTATCGTTGGTTGGATTGTTATCATTATTTATATGATAGTGATGGGATTCTCTTGGAAGAATTTTTTTATTGGACTTATCATAGGTCTTATTATAAGTAGTGTTATAAATGCCACTATTGGGTTGCTCATATCAAAAGTAGTAGGCTTTGTAGTTGACTTTTTATATGAAATTACGGACAGTTCTAGAAATTTCAACAAGAAAATCAACAAGAAGATAAATTATTGGAGGAAAGACCCTGTTTTTATAAAGGTCAAACAGTTGCAGGAAACTGCTTGTCAAAAATATATGCATATGAGCATTGCAGAGTTTGCGACAGAAAAATTTAATGCAGGCTTTGGCGAAAACAGAAGAATCAGTGATTTATTGAAACTTTCAGAGCAGAAGCCAAACGCTTCATTGGAACAATTGATAGATATTTATTATTCTGGCTTGTTTAGACAAGTTATAATTGAACGTATTTTTGACCTTAGTGCTGAACATACAAAATTAATACGTAGTCTTGAAACTGAAAATAATAAGTGTCCTGCCGAAATAATGAATCGTTTGCATTGTTGTGAAAATTCTCTTGAAAAACTTATTGATGATGCAGATGATATGTCTGATTTGGAACTTTTAGAACGTGTATTAGAAGCCAGTGATATATTTAATACGCTCTGTAAGGAATTTGAAGAAATCAAGAATAAGGAAAAGCTGGAAGCAGAGCGTCTTAAAAAAGAAAAGGAACAACGTCGTAAAGAGGAAGAAGAACGCCGTAAAAGAGAAGAAGAGCAAAGAAAAAAGAATTTTCCGCCTGCTTGCTACACAGATGTAAATTCTGCTGAACAAGCGTTATATGAACTTCGCTTTTGTTATAATGAAAAATTGCAGTCTATTCATGATGAAGCATATGACCTTGTATGGGAGTTTTTTAGATATCCTTCAGAATACGGAAATGAAAAAAATAGTAAAATCATCAGGGCAGAGAAAAAATTGCTTTCTGTTGTCAATCATACAATAGATGCAATTCGGTATAATGATGATAGCTTGATTGAAAAACTTTCAGCAGAACGTGCAGAATATAAAAGATTATTTGAAGAAGCAAAACACTATTCAAAAGATTCAGATGTTTCTTCGAAAATTACAAGTGATTTGATTAAGCATGGATTTGCATTTGTAGGCAGAAAAATTCTTTGCAAATGTGGGGACTGCACATATTATAGACAAGGATATTGTTATGAAACAGGGAAAAGGGTTAGTAAAAGTGGTGGTTCTTGCTATAGATTCGAATATAATGGGTAACTCACATTGTAAAAATATTTTATGAGAGGAGGTGACAATAATGGGAAAAACCTGTGGCGATTGCATATATTGCGGTACGAGTGGCGGTTGGAGATGGCAGAATGCGGAGCATTGCAACAAACAGAATATTGATGTTGAGTATGATAAACCGGCATGCTACTATTTCAGAGAAGATTCAAACGGCTGTTGTTATGATTGCACTTACTTCAAAGACGGATTGACAGGCGGTAAATGCACCTATCATAACAAGAGGATTTCAAATGCAAACAGTTATGTATGTTCCAGCTTTGTGGAAGATTAAAAAAATAAAGGAGGTTTATTATTATGGCAGAAGGAAGAGAATGTTGGGATTGCTTCTACTGTGGCGAAAGAATTTCATCGGCTGTCTACAAATGCAATAAAACAGGAAGAAGAGTGAACGGAGATGACACTTGCAGTAATTTCCTTCCCGAAGACGGTGCAGGTGTTCACGCTTGCTATGAGTGTGAGTATTTCGGTACATATAAGCCGTGTACCATTCTGGAAAGGGAAAATTACTGTGAAAGAAAAAAGAAAGTCGTTGACCCGCATGGTCTTGCCTGCTCATCTTTTGTAGAGGGGTGATTGATAATGGGTCTTTTTGACAAGGCAAAGGATAACTACGAAAAGCGTCAGAAGATTGCAGAATGGAATTATCAGGCTCGTGAGTATGTCAGCGAAGGTCAGCGTGTTTATGAGGAAGCTTATGGCAATCTTGCTTATGCGTGCATGAAAGTTGAAAACAAAATGCAGGATTTTGTACGCTGGAAACAGAAAGTTTTAGATGAAATAAACCGTACTCTTAAAACTCTTGATTCTCAGCACAGTGATTTGAAGCTGTCATTAAAAGTGGATTTTATCAATCTGGAAATTTGTGCTGTTACACAGAGTGAACAGCTTGACTGTGTAGACCGTGCACTTGCTACATGGGTAGTACCTTCGATTTCAGATTTGTTTCATAATATTTCATCAGAAGAATATTATGAAGCCAAGCAGAATATGCAGCAGGCTAAAATGTACAAGGCACAGATGAAAGCAAAACGTGATGAACTTAAACAGGCAAAATATGCTGTACAGGCAATACCGATTTTTATCAGTGATGAAAAAAGTCAGATTGAACAGCTTATGGACAAGTTCCGTAAAACTGCTGAAAATATAAGTCAGAGCAATACGGAAGAACGTGTAAGTAGTTTACAGCAGATTGCAAAACTGATTGCTGATTCTCTTTCTACAAAGTTCATTGATAATCAGTATCAGGTTACAGAACAGTATACAGATATTCACAGGCAGATTGCTATGACAAATCAGTCATTGGAAAATGCTGTCTGGCTGATTGGGTGACGTTATGAATTTTCAGTTAATTCAGCAGAATACTGTTTCCAGTGGTAAAAGCGTTCTGGAAAGTGTTGAAAATATTCTCATTTGTGAGGCTTACTGTGTACAGGCGGAATTATACCGTAACTATCTGAGACAAAACAGAGAATTAGCAGACTTATATCTTGATATGTTCAGAAATATGAATGATAAGATATTTCAGCAGGCTATGCAGATTCTTGATTTGGCAATTCAGGAAGCCAATGTTCCACTTGCAGAATGTGCTATTCAAATCGTCAACACTATGAAAGATACATATCCACAATTCTATAAATCCTATGTTAAACAACTATTCGGAAAATAAGGTGAAAGATTATGGAAAAGGAATATATTGATGTATCATATACAGAGTGTGAAGATACACCACAGAATAAGAATAGTGATATTACAATTTGTGCAGACCCTGCATCAGCAGCTATTTCGGGTATTTTCGGTGCTGTAAATAACATCACAAATTCTATAAAAGAATATAATATTTGCAAACAGCAGGAAGAAACAAAACGTGCTGAAATTAAGGCTCGTTTGAAAATCGGACTTGCAGAAATCCAAGCCAAAAAAGAAATTCTTCTGACGCAGATGAATCAGGAACATGAACTGAAAATGCTGCATGTTCAGAATTATTATACAATTATGATGCGTGATTTAGATGTTGCTTTGGATGCAACCAAAGCTGCAATTGAAATTGCCAAAGAAACAAAAGATTTATCCGGATTGATTGATATTATGAAAGCACAGACAGAGATGTCACAGATACGTTCAAGCTTTATGCTTCAACAGATGGACAAGACTATGGTCAGAATATTTCCAATAGAATTGCATTCAGTCAAACTAAAGGATATCTAGAATAATTTCAGAAACAAATACCTGTATGTTTTAAATAGACATACAGGTGCTTTTATCATGAATTTTACGAAGCTTATCGAGATATTCTTTTCCGTAAAAAGCTTAAAAAACGGCTTTCACTGAGCGTAGTAACGGATTTCATTATAGATGCGGAAACAACAAATGCAAGTGACAACATAGAATACACCTCAAAATCAAGAAGTATATCATATTGATACCTATTTTTGATTTTATTGGCATTTTCAATTTGTCAAGTGGTACTTTGCACAAAGTTTAGCTTGTAATTTTGTGCGTTATTTTACTGTGGTTAAGTTGTGGATAGTGATTTGTAAACGGTAAAACAACAGGCGTATGTAATCTGGAAGAACTTGTTGTTACAAAAATACTGGATAACGAGAAAAATCATTATCCTGTCAAAATAACTCACTGTATTAAGCCTCTTAATATTGTATTTGGAAGCAGCGTTGCCAAATTTGCAGATAAGGTAAGGATATTGGCAAAAAAATCACACGCAGAGACAAGTCCCTTAAGTAAAATCCAACATAAAGCAAAAATGAAAAAGCTCCTGCAAACGAACAGGAATATTAACAATAAAACGTTTCCCCGAATATGCACACTGCGGTTTGCGTATTCGGGGGATTTTTATTTTTTTAGAGTTGATATGTTCATTTAATTTTTGTAG
>CAMWUB010000007.1 GCA_947177345.1 uncultured Ruminococcus sp.
AATAAAATCGGTGAAAATAAATCAGAAAGTCAACCCCTTTCCGCTCTGCGTGCTGCGTTGCTTACGGAATTGTTTTCTGGCAGAATTGATTTATCACATGTCAATTAAACGTCATTATGACAAATAAATAATAAAAAAATTTGTCGTAATTAACAAATATATAAAATTTTCTGTAAATTCAATATAAATTATAGCAATTCTCTAATCACTGTGTTATAATATTTGTATAAGTTTAACAATGGGAAGTGTATGCCTGTAACATTTCTCTTGTTACTTGTCTATGTTGCCTTTATTTATTGATTTTTTGTAGAATAATTGTTATTTTATATAATATATATTACTTTAAGTATAAAATTGTTGAATATTGATAAAAAATGACAGATTATTTATGTCAAAAAAGCGATTGAAAAATAACTTTTATAATGCTATAATTGTTATTGTTAAGGTGGCATATTATCCATAACCCTATAAAATTTATCTACGGAGGTGGTTCTATGAAGAGTTTTTCCTATGTCGCACAAGACGCACGTGGCAGACAGCAGAAAGGCGTTATGAACGCTGAAAATGAACAGGAATTTCTTGAAAAGGCTAAAGAAAGAGGTCTCTACGTAAAAGACTATAAGGAAAGCGATTCAACCAACACAAAATCTATTTACAAGTTCAATACCAAAGAGCTTACATTCAACTGTCGTCAGCTGAGTGCTATGCTTACTTCCGGTCTTACACTTGTAAAGGCAATCGACATTCTGACCAAGGAACAGGAAAACGAAAAGGGTAAAGCTATCTGGCAGGACATTTACGAAAATGTTCAGAAAGGTGAATCTTTTTCTTCCGCTCTCGAAATGCATGCAGGCTCATTTCCTGAATTTCTTATTTCTATGGTCGGAGCAGGTGAAAGTAGTGGTTCACTTGACGTAATCATGACCCGTATGGCAGACCATTACAACAAGGAAGGCAAACTGAAAAATACTGTCAAGAGTGCTATGATGTATCCTATGATACTTCTCATACTCTGTATAGTTATAGTTATCTTCCTCTTTGCATTTATTATGCCTACATTTATAGCAATGTATGAAGACCCTGACGATATGCCGGCACTTACAAAATTTGTTGCAGGTATATCAGATGTCATAATCAACAGGTGGTATGTAATCATTGCAGTTGTGGCAGTACTTGTATTCGGTATACAGTATGCCCTCAAAGTACCGCATCTGAGAGTAAAAGTTGACCGGTTGTTAATAAAAGGTCCGGGGTTTGGTCCTCTTATGACAAAAATCTATACCGGACGTTTCGCACGTACACTGTCTTCACTCTATTCAAGCGGTATTCCCATGGTTGAATGTCTTGAAAGAGCGTCAGCCGTTCTTGGTAACTCCTACATTGACGAAAAATTCATTGAAGTTGTAGACGAAGTAAAACAGGGTGAAACACTATCAAATGCCATCACGAGGTCTGAAGTGTTTGAAAATATGTTCTGTTCAATTCTATATGTCGGTGAGGAATCCGGTGCGCTTGACTCAATTCTTGAAAAGACTTCTGACTACTATGAAGAAGAATCCGATGCCGCTGTACAGCGTCTTGTAAGTATGGTTGAACCGTTGCTCCTTATTTTCATGGCTGTAATCATCGGTCTTGTTGTATGTGGTATCTATCCTGCTCTCTACGGTTCATTCGATTCTATCGAAAACGAATAATTCACGAAAGGTGGAAAACAAATGCTTTCATTCGATATTACTGACAGAAATATACGAGTAGTCAAGGGTGCAGAAGCTAACGGCAAAATCAAAATCAGCAAAGCCGCTTCTATTGACGTAGACGAGGAACTCATTATCAACGGTCATATAAAAGACGTTCCTAATGTCGCCACTCTTATAAACGGTGCTATCAAAAAGAACCAGATGCCCGATAAAGAGGCTATTGTAAGTATTTCCTCAAATCTTACCATTTTCAAGGAACTCAATGTTCAGAAAGTAAAAATTACTGAAATGCAGAAGACTGTTAAACAGCAACTGCTTTCAGAACTCAGTCTCGAAGATATGTATAGTGTTTCATATACTATTGTAGGCGACGGCGAAGGCGATACATATAAGGTTCTTGCAACCGCCTGCCCCTATGAAATCGTAAACAGCTACAGAGAAATGTTCAAACTTCTTGGTATCTCACTGAAATCAGTTATGGTAGGCTGTAACTGTATAACAAAAGTACTTCTTGCCGATACCAAAATACAGGCAAAAATGCCATTGCTTGCTGTACAGATTGATAACAACTTTGTTTCTCTTAACCTCTATGAAGCTAATCAGCTTTCATTCTCACGTTTCGCATCAATCGACCCTGCCGACTATGAATATTCGGAAGACTATGTTTTTGAAGCCGTAAATGAAAACATCTTCCGTATGTTACAGTTTCACAGAAGCCGTAACACAGGCGAAGTAATCGAAAACATAGTATTCTATGGCGATACACATGATTATGTGAGACTTACTGACGAACTCGAAAAACTTGACCTCAATACTAACCTCATAAACGTACCGCCACAGATACACGGTCATGAAAACCTTGAATTTTCACTGTATGCAAATGCTATCGGTGCAATGTTCAAGCGTGATAAGGATAAGGAAAAAATAAACCTCCTCGAAGGTGATTTCAGTTCCGTTGTAAGAAGCAAGGGTGGCGGAAATGATAAAGCCGGTGATATTGTCATGCTGGCTGCTATCGGTGTGGCTGCTGTTGCGGTACTCGGTGTATGGGGAATCCTCACTGTAAAAGATAACGGCATTCAGGACGATATTCAGGTATGTCAGGACTTTATAGATGCCCCCGAAACTGCAAATAAAATCAAATATCTTACACGTCTCGAAGAAATGAAGGAAAAAGTTGACGCATACAACACAAGTATGTTGAATGCACATGACGCTTTTTATTCAAAACCGGTCATTGACGGCGAAAAATATGACCTTGTTGAACAGATTCTTTCAGATACAGCAACGGAACTCGGCGTTACGGGAACAAAAGTACTTGACCCTGATTACACTGACGGTATATTATCGTTCAGTATTGAATATCTCGCTAATGATGGTGCTTATGAAGAACTTCCTGCTGAGTTTCTTAATAATATATTATCAGAAGACGTTTTTGAAACAGCCGGATACAGTGGTTATCGTCTTGAAGAACGTGCTGAAAGCAGTGACGCTGAACCGGAAACTTTTGCAAAATTTGATGTTACTCTCAGAGTAACCGGCGAACAAAGTGCTTATCACCCTGAAGAATCAGAAAATGAAGAAATATCGGCAGAATAAGGAGGCTGATTTTAAATGAAATTGAATTACAGAGATAAGGTAATTCTTGGTATTCTATTGGCGGTGGTCATTGGGATTGCTGGTTTTGTCGGTCTTATCAAACCTAAGAACGAGGAAATCAAGGAAGATGAAGCTTTACTGATTACAAAGCAGGAGGAGCAGGCAGACCTTGAAGCAAGAATCGCAAGGATTCAACCCCTTAAAAATAATATAGATGAAACTTATGAAGAAACTAACAAACTTATTGCGGATTTTATTCCGATTTCAGATATTGACAACGAGATAAAAGTAGACCAGTATATGCAACACTATGCAGAAGACTGTGGTGTTCGCATAGAAAATCTTGAAATATCAGCAAATAAGGAATCTTCACTGGATTATTATTTCCTTGAATCTGATGGAATGCCTTCACAGGCAATGCGTAATATGGCAGACCTTAACAACGATTACGCCAAGGAAGACGCTGAAAAAAATGCTGAAAGTATTGCTCTTTCACAGCGTAATGTTGAAACGGTTATACAGGCACAGTATGGTATAAATGTTACCGGCACAAGAGAAGCTCTGTGGGATTACCTGAAAGCTATCGAAGAATTCGGAAAGACAATGATTATAAATCAGGTAAGAATTGACGATTATTCATTCGGTGCAGATAAACTTGAAGAAGAGGGTAGAACAGTAACACCTTCTGTAAATGAAACACCGGATAACGAAGAAGAAGAAAATCAGGAAGAAACACCGGAATCATCTGACGATAATGCCGAACAGCCGGAAGAACCTGATTCTGATAATAATTCAGATACAGAACCGGAATCTGAAAATCCTCCTGAACCTGCACAGGCTCCGCAACCTCTCACTATAGACGACGCAAATACATCATCAATACAGCTTGTAATCAGCTTATATTCAGTTTACGATATGCCTAAGCCTAATACCGAAGAATAATTCACGCTTGGTTATTTGAAAGGCGGTAAATTTATGAAAACTGATAAAAAACAAAGTTTCAGGGGTGCGGTACTTCTTACAGTTGTATCTGTAATGTCTCTCCTGATAATATTTCTTACAAGTACCCTCGCACTTGCGACGGCTGCAAACAACAGGGCACATAAATCGTACTCATCATCTCAGGCAAGCTATACCGCAAGAGCTGCTATTGACAGTATTCTTAAGGCAGCAGGAGAAAATGAGGATTTAAAAACAGCTATAGCATCTGTTACGGCAGGAAGTAGTCTTGATATTGATATTGATATGGAAGCTTCTGTCACCGGCATAGGAAAAGTTGAAAAGGCAAAAGTTGAATACGCCGGTAAAAAACAGTTCTATAACACAAGCAATCAGTCATGGGAAGAAAGAGACCTTTTATTGATTTCTGCCGATGTTACTTCAGGCGGTGAAACTAAAACTGTAAGTGCTTATGCTGTAAAAGACCCACCGCAACCAACTCCGAACAATGAAGGTGGTTTTGTTACTGTCGGCGGTGCTGGTACACCTGTAGGAACTGCTTCATATGGTGGTACATATCTTGGTATCGGTATGAACAAAGGTACAAGATATTATTATGGTGATTACAGTCTGCCAACAGGTCAGATAGTAAGTCTTGACGATAAACTTTATCTCAATCTTAAAGATAAAGCTAATCTGCCTGGTTATCAGGACGCAAGCGGAAACTATATTCCCAATCTCCCCGAAAATGCAGATATTCTTGAAAAATTTGCATTCCCTAACCCGAGTATTGTTGAAGCTCCTGTTGTTATAAATGGTAGTTTTGATATTAACACAAAGACAACACTTTATGTTCCTCTGGAGACAAAAAAAGGTCTTTCAGTATGGGGAAATCTTACATTCACAAACAGTGATTTCAAAGTAGTTTTTGAAACATTTGACGGTAGCAGTGGAGATACTTACAGACAAAGTGTAGGCGATTTTTATGAAATTCCATATATTTATGTGGATTCCCTTATGAAATGTGATGTAGGCTTTACTATTGGTGACAGTAACATTCCGTTAAGTATTTTCTGTGGTTCACTTGACGCACGTTCTAACGGCAGTATGCAGTTTTATGCAGATATTTACTGTCAGGATACAGGAAAGACTTCATATCTTGGAAACAGTTCTGCAAACTCAAAACTTCATGCATGGAGCAGTTCTGTTGTAACTGGTACAGATGTGTATCTTAATACAATGAGTTCAGGAAATTTCTATACTAAAGGCAATCTTGTCATAGACGGCAACGGTGCGGAAATTGCCGGTGACCTTGTTGTTGAAGGTGACCTCACTGTAAACGGCAGGCTTGATGTCGGTGGCAGTGTTGTTGTCGGTGGAACTCTCATAGCTAACAATGATATTAATGTGGGAGCAGGTCATAGTATATGTGCAGACCGTGCAACAGGTTCAAAGATAACAATAAATGCTACTAAGAAGATGACTGCTGACGGTACACAGGAACTATATGAAAGAAATGATAATATAACTTATTGTGTACTTGGTAAAAATGTAGGTTTTGTCGAAAGCTGGGGTACAACTACTAACTATCCTTATGCATGGCTTAAACCTGAGGCTATTGCTGATTTCGGCATGACTGATACCGACGGTGACGGAATAATTGATAATAATTTCCATGATTTCGGTGGTACAGTTATTGACCCGTCATATATATTGGAAAAGACAAATTATGTAGGTGACGAAAATACAGCAACAAGAGAATTTACCCACGAAGTTTTATGGGTAAACAGAGATGACCCGACAGACGTTACAGGTAATGAAATGGATACTTATGAAGCAGGTGGAAGTTTTGTTTATAACGGAAGCGTTAATATAGCCAATACTGATTTCTATAAAATGAACCATAATAATGAACTCTTCCCAAGAAAAGCTGAAAAGGTTGTTATTCTTGGTTTTGAAGATGTAAACGGTGGTAATGACACAGATTTAATAAAGGTTTCAAAGATTGTAGATACTATTTTAGACATAGAAAACAGATATGACTTTTCTAATAATACTATAAATGAAATTCCGGCTGACGGCAACTATCTTGCAGATGTAAATGCAAATGTATATACAGCAAGTAATCTTCCGGCAGAAATTACACAGAGCTGTACATTATCAGGCGGTTTCAGTCAGGATATTATTATCAGAAATACAAGTACAAATGACATATGGGTTAAACTTGATAATTTCTCACTTTTCAATAACGGCGATTTTATCTATGATGATTCTGCTACAGGTTGCGGAAATCTTAATGTATTTGTTGCAAACACCGCAACTTTCCTTACCGGACGTAAAATGCTTACAAAGACATATAAGGATTATTTTGATAATAATACACCATTACAGATATACACAGACGGAAGAGTACAATTAGACCCGAATGTTTATACACGAATAGCACCTCCGACGATAAACATTTATTCTGAAAAAGCAACATATGCTGTAGATGGTTCTATAACATGGCAACCTGAATTTAAAATGTCAAATGGTGCATCTATCGTTACAGCAAAGATTAAAGCACCTGATATGGCATTTGAAATTACAAATGCTGCAAATATCAGTAACAGCATCTATTATGACGCTATAGAAGTTAAAAACGCACAGGGTAGCGGAAAGAATATCGGTGTAATCGGTGACCTTAATATTTCAGGCGGTTATATGCAGAACGACTGGATATTCCTTTATGTTCCTCCGATTGGAAACCCATGTACCTGTCCGCCGACGTGTCCATGTGGTGGTTCATGTATAAATTGTAATTGTGCCGGAAACAGTAACAGCTTTGATATTATGTATTATGAAGGATTTTAAGGAGGTGCTTTGATGAATAACGAAAATAATAAAAAATTACGCCATAAAAAGCGTGGTATGACTCTTGTTGAAGTTATCATTTCAATTGCCGTAATGGCAATACTGGCACTTCTGCTTACTACTATCGGCGTTACTGTTGATACCTATCGTAAAGACACCAAAGCAAGAAACGACAAAATAGCTGTTGAAGGTCCTGCCGCTGAAAGTCGTGACAAGGAAAAGAATAACGGCAGAGGTAAACTTATTGATGAAGAATTCAAGATAACTGTCAAAAAGTCAGGTGGAATGCCGGTAGAAGTAACAGGTAAACTTTACTCAACCAGTGATGAACTTACTGATACAGGTACAACTGACAGTGACGGCGAAAAAATTTATTCCGGCAATACTAAAGGACATTTCAAGTTTATTGATATCGGCAATTAAGGAGGCGTGAGCGTGAAAAACAAAAAAAATCTCAAAGGTTTTACACTTGTTGAACTGGTAGTAGTTATGGCTGTTTTCGGAATAATTATGCTTGGTGCTATGCAGTTTCTCAGCCCTGTAAGCCGTATGATGAAAGGTTCATCACTTCAGGAATCAAACTCCGCTACTGTCGATAACATAAAACGTTATTTTGAGGGTACTTTACGTTATGCAAGTGCTGTATATGTTCATAACGGTGACCTTAAAGAATATGATATATCAAATGGTGGTACTCCTGTTGTACTTGGCGGTACAGAAGAAGCCCGTCAGACAAAAGCTGTTGAAAACTTTGTAAATTCCTATTTCAAAGATAAGGCTGACAATAATAATAATCCTATAAAAGGTGAAGTTCACCTTATGAAAATCGACAACGATAACGATGGTAAAATTACTGAAAGTCTTTTCAATTTCGAGGCAGGTTATACTTATAAAGAATGGGACGGAAGTGGCTGGAATGACGAACACCCAGTATCTTGTACAGTTTCAAATACAAGTTTTGACCAGCCTGTTATAAATGATGTATATTACAAGGATTATTCAATTTTTGCTACACTCGGATATAATACTGTAAATCCGATTCATGCCGGTGATGTTTCAGCACTTCCGGCTCAGGTTAAGGACGACCAGTATTTCGGCAGAATCAATCCGGTTGAAATCGACGACGGAACAGGCAATCTTGTACCGTATACATTTGGCGTTGAGATGTTCTCATTCAGTTTTGTTACTTACAAAAATGATAAAGACAGCAGTGGAAATTCATTGTATCACCATATTGTCGACGGAGACCATGTTTTCGGTTCACCGTATTCTTCATCGAATGCAACTCTTGCACTTGTGAATATAAAAAACGGTTTCTGTGACGGTTATAATACAAGTCTTAATAACAGACCTGTAAGAAGAAATGGTACTGACGGTACAAATTCTTATACACCTACAACTATGATTGACGAGAAAAACGCAACCGGTGGTGCAGGTGCAGACGGTAAATGGGACTATGAGCCGATTCCAGCACCTAATTCATTTACTGTTTATGACCCCGGCAATCTGGCAAGCGGAAACAATATATATATAATATATACACTTCCTAACTGATTCAGAAAATAAAAAACAGGCAGTAGTTTTTAATACTGCTGCCTGTAATTATTTCTGATTTTATTTTATTGTACTGGTGCTGTGAGAAGTCCTATGTACCATTGTGCAATGTCATTACCCCATAAAGCACCTATAGCTATGCCGATTGACAGAAAAGGACCGAATGCAAATTTTGATTCACCTGAAATCATTTTGTTGATAAGTCCAGCAACGGCGGCTATTACTATACCTGATAATGCTGAAACGATAACAGCCTTTGTTCCGAGATAAGCTCCGGCGACAATCATAAGTAATGTATCACCTAATTCAATCGCCCTGAAGTCTTCGCCGAATTTCTTTTTTATGAAACTCCGGCTTACTTCTCCGATAATGAAAAACGGTACGCTTATTATCAATGCACCAATTATCCGCTCTTCTATTGAAGCCTGCTCGGTAAACAGACACGACGGAATAGCAAGTAAACCTATAAAAGCTAAAACTCTTTCGTCTATTTCCATTGTGTCCCAGTCCATGAATCCGACTACAACAAGCAGTGACATAAGAACACAGGTTATTATGGCTTCAGCATTTGCATCGAGTACCCAGAAAGTCAGTACGAACAGAATACCGTTAAGGCTTTCTACTATCGGGTATCTTTTTGAAATTTTCTCACCACAGTTATGACATCTTCCTTTGAGTGCAAGCCAGCTGAATACCGGTATTAAGTCTTTGGCTCTTATTTTTGTACCGCAGGTCATGCAGTGTGAGGAGCGTTTTATAAGTGATTCGCCAAGAGGTAGCCTTATAATTACGACGTTCAGAAAACTTCCTATGCTTATGCCGAACAGAAACACTACAATATAAAACGGAATCGTGAAAAGCGGTGAAGTAAATTCATCATGAAGCATATCAGTAAATTCACCCATTTATTTCCCTCCTTTACATTAATATAGTTACATAATTTATTATATCATAATTTCACGGAAATTCAAGTAAATTTTAAAATAATGTTTTGCAATCATATGAATATATTATTTATATAAATATATTTATTTATATGAATAACTTTCCTTTACGGAGCAGGTATATTTTGTATTGACATTTATACCGAAATTTGCTATAATGTTTATGGATAATTATAAACATTATCCTATGCACCCCGTAAGCGTGTGCATGGATTAACCTAAATAAGAGCGGAGGTTTTTTATGAGAAACGAGAGAATAGGCGATTACTTAGTAAATCAGGGACTTATTGACCAGGACCAGCTTATGCAGGTTCTTGCGGCACAGAAAGAATCCAATGGTTCAAAAAAGTTCGGCGACATTGTTGTTGAACTCGGTTTCATGTCTGAGCAGAATTTTACAAAGGCACTCGCCAATAAAATGATGGTTCAGTATGTTGACCTTGATTCATATGAAATCAATTCTGAAGCGGTCAATAAAGTACCGGAAGCACTTGCAAGAAAACATACTGTAATTGCCATTGCAATAAACGGTAAAAGACTTACAGTGGCTACAAATGACCCTGTAAACTTCCTTGTATTTGAGGAAATAAAGGTTGCAACAGGCATGGACTGTAAACCAGTACTTGCCACCACAGCATCTATCAATAAGGCTATCGGTAAAAATTATTCCATGCAGAATGTTGACAGCGTGGTTGACAGTCTCGCTGCTATGAATGGTGGCGATAATGGTAGCATGGAAGACCAGGAGGCTAATGACAGAGTAGAAAGTGCACCTATAGTAAAACTTGCTACTACTATTATTGAAAACTCCTATCGTGCAGATGCTACCGATATTCATATCGAACCGTTCAAAACGTATACAAGAATACGTATCCGTGTAAACGGTGACCTTGTTGAATTAATGAATATTTCAAGTGCTGTACATAGTGCATTGACAACACGTCTGAAACTCATCAGCGGAATGAATATCGCTGAAAAACGTATACCACAGGACGGACGTTTCACACAGGTTGTGGACGGTACTACACTTGATGTCCGTGTATCTTCACTTCCTATGGTAAACGGCGAAAAAATAGTTATACGTATTCTTTCAACCGGTCAGATTGCATTGCGTAAAATTACTGACCTTGGTATGTCTGATTATAACTATCAGCTTTTTGAATCAATGTTAAGAGTTCCGCACGGCGTTATACTCGTTACAGGTCCTACCGGTTCAGGTAAAACTACTACTCTTTACGCTGCACTTGGTGAACTCGCTAAACCTAATGTAAACGTTATCACCGTTGAAGACCCTGTCGAAAAAGCCATTGACGGTATAAATCAGTGTCAGGTTAATGTAAAAGCCGGTATGACTTTTGCGGCTGCGTTGCGTTCCATTCTCCGTCAGGACCCTGACATTGTTATGATAGGTGAGATGCGTGACAGTGAAACTGCTGATATTGGTATCCGTGCCGCTATCACCGGACACCTTGTGCTTTCGACGCTTCATACTAATGATGCCGCTTCAACTGTTGTACGTCTTGTTGATATGGGTGTTGCTCCGTACATGGTTGCAACTTCACTTATTGGCGTTATAGCACAGCGACTTATAAAAGTTTTGTGTCCTGCTTGCAAACAGCCTGTAATATGCAGTGAGGAAGATGCCGAACTTATAGGAGTTGACCACCCTATACAAATTTATCAGTCTGTTGGCTGTCCGGAATGTAACAATACCGGATACAGAGGCAGAACTGCTATTCATGAAATAATACACTGTACCGCTAAAGTCTCGCAGATTATCGCCGCCGGTGGTGGTAAGGACGATATCGAAGAGGCAGCCCGTAATAACGGTACTAAACTTCTTCGTGACAACGCTGCCGAACTCGTTGTAGCGGGACAGACTTCTATTGACGAACTTGTCAGAACTACATTCTCAGTATAACATAATAAGGAGGATTTTTAATAATGGGAGTAATTGAAATCAACAGAATACTTGACGAAGTACGTCTTTTAGGCTGTTCGGACTTGCATTTCACATATGGTATAACACCGGTTGTACGTCTGAACGGTTCATTAAGGACTATGGGTTCACGCTATCCAGTAATGGACGAGGAGGAAATTCTTGATGTCGTACACCAGATGACTACAGAGGCTCAGCAGACAAGTGTAAATAATCATCATGATACTGACTTCTCTTTCCAGACAAGGAGCGGTTACAGACACCGTGTAAACATCTATTTCCAGAAAGGCAAACCGGCTATAGCTATACGACTTCTCAGAAATGATATTCCTACACTGGAAGACCTGCAACTTCCGCCGATTCTTTCGGAATTTGCTATGAGACCTCGTGGACTTATACTTGTTACAGGTCCTACAGGTTCGGGTAAATCCACAACACTCGCTGGTATGATGGACTTCATAAATGTAAGCAGAAGTGCACATATCATTACAGTTGAAGACCCTATAGAATACGTACACGAACATAAAAGATGTATGGTCAATCAGAGAGAAGTCGGCGACGATGTGCCAAGTTTCGCCCTTGCACTCCGTGCAGCACTCCGTGAAGACCCTGATATTATTCTTGTCGGAGAAATGCGTGACTTTGAAACGATTCAGGCAGCTGTTACCGCCGCTGAAACCGGTCACCTTGTTATGAGTACACTTCATACAACAAGTGCCTCTGATACTATCAACCGTATTATAGACGTTTATCCGGAACATCAGCAGAATCAAATCAGAACACAGCTCGCAAATAACCTCGTTGCCGTTATTTCACAGACACTTATTCCTAAAAAAGACGGTACAGGACGTATCGCCGTTCAGGAGATACTCAACGTTACCGACGCTATTTCAGCTATGATTCGTGATAATAAAATTCACCTCATACAGTCGTCTATTCAGACAGGTAAACAGTTCGGTATGCAGGCGCTTGACATGGAACTTGCAAAATTCGTACATAACGGCGTTATCGGTGAAGTTGATGCCCTTGAAAAATGTCTTGATAAACAGGAATTTTACAGATTCCTTGCACAGATGGGCGGGGCTCCGAAACAGTAACTACTACAGGCGGACAGCATATGTCCGCCATTTTACAACGTGTATAATGTGAACAAATTATTACGTTTATATTTTAATCAATTCATACTTTTTTATGCAAATTGACGAAAAACACAAAAAAAAACGTCGTTTTAATGCGTGTATGTAAAAAATGACCGTAAAAAAAATTTTTTTTAAAGAAACTGTTGACATTTTATGAATAAGATGATATAATATTATTACAGATAAAGGGTCAGGGTTGATGTAATTCAGATTTCCTTATAATACTTTGCAGGAATTACAACATTCAGTATACCTTGACTGTCACCGGCAATTTGTCGGATATTATTATTTTATTAAGGAGGTTTTCTATCATGAAAACAACTAAAAAGGGTTTCACCCTTATAGAACTTATCGTTGTTATCGCAATCATCGGTGTTCTTGCTGCTATCCTCGTTCCTTCAATGCTCGGTTACGTTAAGAAGTCCAAGATTCAGGGTGCTAACTCAACAGCTTCCACACTTGCAAAGGCTGCTAACTCTGCTGTAACTGACCTTGACGAAGAAGATAAAGTTCCGGCTGATGGTACTGTAAAGGGTTCAGACTGTACTGCTGCTGCCACTACTACTGAAGTTGCTGATGCTATTCAGACTTTCTTCAATGATTTCAAAGACGGTGGCGATGATATGGCTGTAAGTTTTAAAGACGGCGTATGTATTGCAGCTGCTGTAACAAGTGGTGCATATTATGGTACATATCCGGCAGTATACACAGCTAAGAACTGGAAGACAACCGGTTTTGACCCGGCTGACCTTGACGCTGCTCTTGCTGCTGCTGTTACTAAGGCTACCACATGATTTAATTATTAATTAAAAATATAAAGCCTCTCTCGTATCGGGAGAGGCTTTATTTGTAGAGGTGATAAAATGGACAGCGATTCAAAACACGTACTTACTATATTAGGACTGGTAGCTTGTTTCGGAGCAGGTTACTTTGCCTGTAAGGGTGAAAATCGTGAAGCACTCGCAATCGGTGAGAGATTCAATGTTTTTACACAGATTGAAAACAATCTTGACGGAAAAATTGAAATGATTCCTGAAAATGAAGATATTGCTATAGAAAATGCCGTTAATAGCTATTATCAGACCGATGACAGATATTTTGAGTATAATTCAACTGACCATGAAGAAACTGAAAATGAAGATAACAGTTACGAATATGTTAATAAATACAATATATATGACAATATAGTATATATTAACAGCGATAATTTTTTTCTTGACGGTATTCAGGGATTTACACATTATTTCAGAGATTATCCCACGCCAGAATGTGACGGCTTTATTATTGATTTAAGAGAAAACATTGGTGGTATGACAGATTACTGTATAGGAGTTCTCGGAAGTTTCTTGTTTCCTGTCGATAATCTGATGACTTATTACTATTATAACAGTAATTCAAAAACTCGCAATATATCCGGAAATTCAAAGAAAACAAGTGCAGATGTTGTTATTCTCGTAAACGAAAAAACAGCGAGTTCCGCTGAAATATTCGCCTCCGCCATGAAACAGTTCTATGACGGCAATGTAACTATTATAGGCACTCAGACACGGGGTAAAGGTACTTTTCAGGAAATGGAATATATTTCAGATAATGAATGTTTTAAATATACCGCCGGAAAATATATCGTCGGCAACTGGCAGTGTTACGACGGTGTGGGTATATCCCCCGATATTGAAATTGCTATGGACTATCAGCCGGAAATTATCTGCACTGATAGTGATATTCAATTACGTGAAGCTCTCGATTTGTTTAAATGATATAAATATTTATTTTTTCTTGACAAATTATGAACAAAATGTTATAATGTATTCATAAATGGAGGGGTTTTTATGAAAAGAAAATTAAAGGGTTTTACACTTATTGAACTTATAGTAGTAATCGCAATTATTGGAGTTTTATCATCTATTCTTGTACCCTCAATGATTGGATATGTGAAAAAAGCGAAAATTCAGGGAGCAAATTCCACAGCTTCTTCTTTTCACAGAGCATTGTCGGCTTACATACATGACCTTGGCGTTTATGATTCGTCCATTCCGGAAGGTATACATACTGTAAATAATGGTACTTATACCGCCGACGATAACCCTATGGAAGGTTTCGGCGACGCTATGAAAGATTACTTTAACGAAATAGACCAGATAGACGGTGCATATTATATAATTTCTGGTGAATGTGTAGCCGTAAGCATAAAACGCAACAATTATTACGGAACGTATCCGGCGGTTTTCAGTGCTAAAAACTGGGACAATTATGAAAGCAGATGCACAAGCTCTACAGAAGCTTTGAAGATTATAATGGAATTAAAAAATATAGAAGAATCTGAGGGTTAGGCATAATGCACTGATTTCTGTCTGATTTTTGTATATTTTCACTTGTATTAAGCCATTGACAGATTTTTAATAAAATGTTATAATATTATTACAGATTGGAGGGTATTGCCATGAATAAAAAATTAAAAGGTTTTACTTTGATAGAACTTGTTGTGGTTATTGCTATTATAGGTGTTCTGATAGCTGTTGTTGTACCGTCATATATGAGCTGGATTGCACATTCAAAAATCCGTCAGCAGAATAATAACGCAAGAATTATTTTTAATTCCGCACAGACTATCGTGCAGGAATACAGATTCAAAGAACGCAAGGCAGAGGATTCAGATAAAAATATAGGTGATGGTGAATTTTATTTCTACTGGGACGAAAATTCAGGAAACACTACCGGTAGTACTGCATTACAATCCGGTAATACCGATTTTATAGATAGTTTCACAAAACAGATGAGAAAAATGTTCGATGACCATGATGTGACAACATATAGAATCTATGTCAATAATTATATGGTAAAGTCAGTGGTTGCCTCGAGTAGTGATACTAACCGTAATAAAGGCAGTTATCCGACTAAACAGAAAAATGCTAATACTGATACTGTCAGAAATTTTGATATGACATCTATAGTTCTTTAATTCTGAATATTAAAACTGCCACCAGGTAGAAAAATGCACAAGCATTTGTGATGTGTCGTCAGGTCTTTGCAGACACATTACAAGTGCTTTTTTTG